>JAKBQK010000260.1 GCA_021835265.1 Thermoplasmata archaeon | reverse complement strand
CAATCAAGGACGATCTTCAGTTTCTCCTCAGGTGTGTATATCCTGCCTGCTGCCATTTATAAGGCAATGGAACAACATGGATCATAATTAATTTCGTATTTTGTCCAGAGATGCGTGAAACATTTCAATTGCATTATGTTTCAAACTACCATGAATACCACAGAGGGACGAATTCCCCCTCATCAACAACGGGAAATTAATAAGGCCAAGGAAAATAACTGGGAGCTACGAGAAACGGGAGTATGTTTGAAATATTGTAAAGTTATCCTTTTTGGATGAGGAAAAATTTAACTAAACTTGCAATGCTTTTATCACGGATGTTTGGCTGGATATTTGGCTTCTTGTATAACCTCTATATTTTGTCCATTATGCGCACTGAAATTAACAATGGTACACTTGAAATAGGACAATTTACATATGGGGTCCCTTACATAAGACGTTGTAAAGGAGATACTGCAAAAATTACCATAGGAAAATTCTGCTCGTTGTCTCCGGGTATCAAGATATTTTCAGGCTGTAACCACAATTCAACTTGGATTAGTACCTATCCCTTTAGAATTAGATTTGATTTACCGGGTGCCTATTGCGACGGCCAGCCATCTAGCAAAGGAGATGTTGTGATAGGAAATGATGTCTGGATAGGTGAAGATACGAAAATCCTTTCGGGGGTGACTATTGGAGATGGAGTAGTTATAGCTGCGGGTTCCGTGGTTACTATGGCTTTACCGGATTATTCAGTTTGCGGAGGAATACCGGCAAAGGTACTTAAGTTTCGTTTTCCCCCAGAGATCATAGAAAAAATGGAAACGATAAAATGGTGGGACTGGGACTTAAAGAAGATAATTGAAACTGTTGATCTCCTTTCATCGGCCAATATATCAGAGTTTGTCTCAAGATTTGGAAACACAATCAACGGAAGATCTGGATAAAGGGAAATCTGAGGTTGTAAGATCGACAGCGAAGAAGTTAATGGAATCTCTCCTCAAGAAAGAGATTCAAGCATTCTTCGAGGAGAACGGGTGATCGGAAAATGGGTATCATAATATGGATCTTGCAACAAGGTATGGTAAGATCCATGATCTAAGAGTTCCAAGGGATCGGAACAGTGGATTTTAGACAGCCATGTTTGGACCATACCAGAGAAGCATTGGCATGGAGGATTTTGTTGTATCTATGTATTCGAAGGGAAAATCGATAAAGGATGGATAAGATCCTTTAGGAACTATTGCGCAACAAATACAGCAAATCCACAATATCAAGGATCACTGTAATCGCCAACTGAAAATTGTCCAAAATCGGCAGCTGGTATCTGTCCACCCATATTTATGATTTCCATTTTCTTTCACTTCCCCTTATACGGCGGAGGAGTGCCCTTCCGCCGGTCCTTGAGCCTGTAAGACTCACCCTTTATGTTCAGCACCGTGCAGTGGTGCAGTATGTAAACGCCGGTCAAGATTTGTGCAAAATCGCCGGTTTGAAATTGACCCCCCTTATATATAGCTTTCATTGCTTTTTCACTCCTTCCTCATTGTTGGCAGTGAGTTCTTCTTCCTGTCCTTCAGCCTGTATGACTCGCCCTTTATGTTAATGACAGTGCAGTGATGGAGTATCCTGTCCAGGATGGCTGATGCCATCACCTGATCGCCCATCACCTCACCCCATTCGCTGAATGATTTGTTTGAGGTGAAGATCGTGGATGATTTCTCATATCTGTTGGAGACAAATTCCTAAATTCCCATGGTATTAGGCACTATGACCCCTATCTTCTCGAAGAGTTTCTTCTGGTCCCTGGTCAGTTCCTGGATCACGATCTCCCTGTCGAACACTTTGCATTTCAGGTTTCGCAATGTGTCAAATGCCATTTCAACCGATCCGATCTCTTTCTGCACCTCCATATACACTATCAGGGAAAGGAATATTATGAACAGGTATCCCCTCAGAGCCTCTTCACCATGAACCCTGAGCGGAAGCAGCGAAAGATCGTCCTTGGAGTATGAGTATGCTTTTTCCACGAACTGCCTTGTGTAATATAGGGGAATAAGTTGATCCCTGTTGGCCGACTGTGAACTCATGAGAACCATGAATCCTTTCCTCTTTACCGCAAATGGATCGTAATCATCCATATATAACTCTTACTACCCCGCAAAGCATGGGAAAACACAAGAACATAGTGCCTAATGGTCAGGGAATTAAGAATTATGCATCAGACGGATTATTCTTAGAAATTTACTAGTGACACGGTACGCTGAACTTCTTACTGCTGGAACCAGCATGAAAAGGATTGCCCCTACAGTAAACAAGACATTATATAATAGGTACATCCAGTCTACAATAGTATAATGGGCCGCATTGCCTATGCAGACGTTTATGGTATATTGGTAGAATCCGGCGGAATTATAGACACGTACAAGAACGATATAGCGCCCTGCAAACCTATAATGGTATGCCAATTTCCCTGAAGAACTGTTTTCTATTATTCCGTTTACATAGGTTTTGATTATCGATTCATTGCCAGATCCCATGGATACCGGAATTGCATATGTGCCAGGGGCAGGAAATGATACGTTACTTAAATATATGCCCTGCGAGGGGACTGGTAACACACTAATATTATACGTGAATGTCTTATTCAAGTAACTAAGATAAATAGTATGGTTTCCCAGGGCGTTAAAACTTATGGAGATGCTGTTACCGTCAAAAACAATTCCGTTTACCTTCCAGGTAATTCCATTATCTCCCGAACCAAGAAATGGATATGCGGTAACGACAGCAGTCTCATTCTGATAGACAGGATTATCTATAGGAGAGTCATGAAAATATGCCTGATACACAGACATGTTTCCATAGCTTACGAAAGGCATAATATTGCCTTCAGGAGAAGCGACTATCAGTGAATAATAGCTAACTATGGAGCCTCCCCACACATTGGATAAACTTATGTATTTATACTCTGAATGAACGATGAAATTCGATATTTTATTGGAATTCAAAATGAATTCTGCATTATCCCCATTCAAAAATATACCATACAAATTGACTTTCTGAGTAAGATTCACGTTCATAATATTCTTATACACAAATGATGTCGAATTGTTGAAGTTCTCTGCAATCATCGCCCTTTCAGAAGTTGTGTTTGATATCCACCCGATCTCAGTAGAATTCAACTGGTTGGCAGGCTTAAAGTTAACATACGACACCGGTATATTACCAAAAAATGCCGAAGTGCTCTGATTCGAAATATAGAGCGGGGATGCCTCCTGACCACCTATATACGAGAGAGTCTCTGCAAGCATTCCGCTTCGGATAGTCCCAAGGTTATTGACATACGTAAAATCTGGCGGATAATAGGCAAAAGAAAGCAACCCATAACCGGGAACAGGAACTCCAAATCCCCATCCATTTGCAGATGCATAACCATTTATATAGGCATTGTATTCTGGGAATACATTCTTGCCATTGTCATGTAAATCATAGAAACCAAAATTCCTGACTGCAAATGGAACGTAACCTACTGCAAGATCAGGCTGCGGTGTGTAAGTCACATGGGAGTGGAGAGAGCTTAAATTCACATCCTTTTTCGCAAAACCTATATAAAATATATTATAGTTCCGGTGTTGCATCAGAAAGTAATGTACGCCTCCAGGGAATGATATTGATACAACTGTACTAGTGGAAGTATTAGTCGGTGTTCCATGTATCTGGGCGCTGAGTAGTGAACCTGAATATGTGTAAAAACCTAAATTAGAAAGATTCCTGTTTTCCAGATTCGAGAATTGTGAAGGATTGAAGGTAAAATTCAATGTATAGTTTGATCCTTCGTATCCATATCCATACGCACCCACAGCAACGGATGAATATTTGATCCCATTTGGAAGAACCGTAGTTCCTGTACCTGAAATCTGGGGAGCTTCTCCAAGATAACCACTAGAAAATGGAATGGTTGAATTTTCAGGAAAAATCATGACATCTATTGTTCTGTTAAATTCACCGTCGAGTTTCAGATAAATATAAGCACCATTACTCGTAATATTTTCTATCCAAGCAGGAATGCATGTACCATTGGTATATCTGAACATTATATTGCTGAAGTTTGCGTTTATCGAACCACTAAGGGACAAAGGAGCGAATATAAGCTGATCATAAATCCCTGATGAGTCAGGCATAACTCCCGCAGGCAATGAAATTGATATTGGAATTTCCGAATAAGAATAGTTTGAGGTTACTATTGCAAGATCATTCACCGGTGTGACCCTTGCAAAGGTTAGATTATTCACAAATAGGTTCACATTAGAATAAGGGGTATTGATAGAGGATGTCATTAAGGTGTATATTATGAAATATTGATTACGCGTCTCTATTTTATAGAGTCCCGTTGCATTAATCTCGTTAGCAAAAATTGCCCCGCCACCATCAAGCTGCACACCTTCAGAGGTTATTGGCGCAACTGACCCTGGATTTAAAATAACTATCACCTGAATATCGTGTTCTAAAAGCTCTAGGGAAAGTGCAGGGATGTCAGAATTTACAAAATATCCAGACATATTTTCGAAACCGTACGGGTTAGGAAATTCCTTTGCAAAGTTTTGGTATCCGTAGGGAAAACCATACACATCTGTCTGGGGAGCCCCAACATATACATAACTAAGTGATGTTGTGTTTTCTGGAAGCACCATGATCCTTTCACCCTGATAAGGCTTCAGAGAAAGTGTAAGATCTGTCACATAACTGGGGGCTCCAGCCTTGACGCCTACCGGATTGGATTGGATTTCATATTGCATTACTGGCATTGAGGACAATAATACTAGTGCTATAACAACAACCGTAAATGCTATTACGGCAAAATGTGAGAATCTTTTGCGGCCTGAGAATGAACGATGACTGATCAGTTTATCAAAAGATGATTCTAAAAGTTGAGAAAAAAAGAATGCATATATAAACATTTGAGTGAAATAAAAGAACAAAGGGTAATTATATATATCAACATATGAAATATGAAAGAGGTAAAGGAGCGAGCCATTATACACCCCGTATTGAAAAATTAGAAGTAAGAAGAGTAGAGCCACGAGCGTTAGGTTAACTCTTCTATATCTATTATGACTGGAAATTGCAAAGATTATGCTGAACACTATTAGGGAAAGATAAAGTAATCCAAACCAGCTACTTTCGTAGGCTATCGAAGTTAGCTGGCTTGAAACGTATGGAAGGGCAAAAATTGTCCCCTGGACTGAACTCGCTGAATACTCAAACTGAGCTATCGAGTACAGTGCAGAAGTAACAGCACTGCTAGATGATGCTGAAGACTTAAAAATCAGAAATGCCTCTAAGGTTGAAATAACCGCCGGGATCAACATAATCAGAAGAACAGTGAGTGCTGCCCCGACTATTGCAGTGTTCTTTAATGTCTTCTTCCAATTAGCTTCAATAACAGAAAGAAGAATTATTGCCACAAAGATGAAGATTATGAATTTGAAATAGTCAAGGCCCTGGGTAGCAAACAGCAGAAAAATTACTACGTCTACATATATCATATCCTTAATTTTTTTGCTTTCGTAAAATTTGAGAAGAAAAAGAAAAAGAATAGGAACGAAGAAGAGCAATACTGAATATTCCCAGTCTATTCCCATTAGTATAGACAGTGGATTCAGAGAATAAAAAATGCTACCAGCTACCTGCGTTATACGTCTGAAATTCAAACGATTAAGAAGAATATATATACCAACTGGCATGGAAAAGGAACTTATAAAAAATAAAAAATCCCATGATACTACGAGAATGGACGGGAATATTCAGTATTGCTCTTCTTCGT
>JAKBQK010000537.1 GCA_021835265.1 Thermoplasmata archaeon | reverse complement strand
CTATCATCCTTACCTTCCCATTCTCAAACCAGACTGCTCTCAACTTCCTCTCTGCACCATCAACAATCATCTTCATCTTTATCTATGGTGTATATTTCTAAAATATAAATCATAATTGTCTGAGATTTGGAAAATTATCTAAGACAGTATACATGATTTGGTGTGAATTGGAAAGACTCAGTAAAAACTTTAACTCATCTCCAAACTCATACACTTTCTCCCAGTGATACATTCTTCATTTATGTTCATCATTATTGTTATAACAAGTCTTAAATGAGACCACCTAGACAGAAAGGAGTTTATCTATTCATTATCTTCTTGAATTCAAACTTCAGTCTCTCCTTGCATGATTCACTCTACGTTTTGTACTTGAACAATGAAGGATACTATCTCTAGAATATGTCAGATGTCTTATTCAGTATCTCTTTAATAAATGAGTCATGGGTCTATGATACCCGTGATTCAATCTCCAGTGCCTGTTTTACGTTCTGTAATACAGATGACCACTTCTTCTTCGGCATCAATTTCATGAGATTTCCCATGAATGGCCATGGCAGAACTGCTATGCTGCTACCAGATATGATGTGATTACAGACTCACATAATTTCTTTCTCTCTTCGGGTCTTTCATATAGAACGGAGGATGTATGTATTCTTGCATCTTTCCATAACATGATTTAGAAACTATTCCTTGATCTTTTTCTTTTCATCTTTACTATCCCGAAGAAAACTACTTATCATTTCTTTCATCATTTCCAACTGTGTCTGTATAATTTCACCTTTTCAAATCTAAATTGTGCAGGAGGTCTTCAATTTTACAGCTGATTCAATACATTATCTGTAGTTCAATATGAAGTGTTAAAAATAAATAATATGAACGCATAGAACCAAAATCATAATAGCGCTCTGCGTGAAAACCCGGGGAAAGTTAATGGCAGTGGTAAAGATATGCGGTTCAACATAATGAATGAAAAGAGGGTTGGAGTCATGGGCACGAAAAATTTTACAATGGAGTCAATGCAATGAAAATCAATGTTATCTCTACTTCCTCTCATCTTACCGGCATTGGAAGATACACTGTCGACTTATATCGAGCAACACAGCCATATTCAAAGCTCACCACTTTTATAACTAACAAAAAAGTATTAAATCAACAATTTGAAGGTGAAGTTGTCAAAGGAATTTTTCCTCCATTTCTGGAATCGGGTTGGTTCATTAATCATCATTTTTTTAAAATAATTTTTTATAAGAAAATAAATGAATTGATAAAAGATAATTCTATACTTCATTTCTCATCCCCCTTAAAGCAGCTTTTTGTATCCAACAAAAATAACAATGTTGTAACTATTCATGATACACTTCCACACATGTTTAAGGCAGACTACCGTAAGGAATTTGTTAAATCTTTCTATGGGAACATCAATAGATATAAAAATTTTAATAACATAGTAACAATCTCTAACAAAGTAAAAAATGATCTATCTGAATTTAACATAGATTTAACAAACGTTACTACGATATACCCTCCTATAAACCAAAACTTCAAGTTCCTTCAAAATAAAGAAAAATTACGATCTGAACTGAATCTACCGCAGGATAAAATATTAATTTTATCAATTTCTTCCACAGAAAGAAGGAAAAATTTATGGGCAGCCGAAAACACAATGAATAAGTTGGATGATAGTTTCAAGTTAGTCAGAGTTGGTTCTAAAGTTGGAAATAGTATAACCTTCAACGGAGTAGATGATATTACAGTGAACAAAATCTACAATGCATGTGATGTTCTTTTATTTCCGTCGCTGGATGAGGGATTTGGATATCCTGTGGTTGAAGCTTTTGCCACGGGTCTACCTGTTGTATCCTCAAATATTCCGGTAATAAGGGAAGTGGCTGGAGATGCAGCGGTCTTGGTAGATCCCATGGATATTGAAAGCATCATTGACGGGTTGAATAGAGCATTAGAAAACAAAGAGTATTATAAGCTAAAGGGGGTGACGAGATCGTTCAATTATTCATTCGATACTTTCAAGGATAAAATGATGAAATATTATAAATCAATAGAAGGGTGATTTGAATCAAGTTTTTCCGATGAAAATCTCCTGTTCCTTCTATATTAATTGACATAATAATTCATTCTTAATTTCAAGAAATTTAGGTTAAAGAAGAAAGAGCGCTATATATTAACTGTGTTGGAGAAAATATCGTGCGGGTAAACGTGAAGCGTTCAGAAAAAGCGTTTCTTGATTGTCTCTTACAATGTTCTCAAGGACTGAATCACATATGGCAGGTGTGGAAAATCCTAAAAAAATTGAGATTGTATAACTGGTGCTTCCCCGATCTGAATAGTGTGAAAAAAGTAATTGCCAAGCAATTCCTGTTATGGATTGAAGAAAATGAAATCCTAAAAACGCAATGTCACATTATGTGAGGGGCACATTTGACAATACTCGCTATGCATTGCATACAAAAAAACGGGATCAAGATTCCTTAAAAAGAGATATGAATTCTTTACACATATTGTAGTATGAGTATTTTTCAGCTGTTATTGCCCCTTTGTCTGATAATCCATTTAACAATTGCTCATCTTTTATCAAATTTAAAACTGCTTTTGTGATAGATTTGCTGTCTTTTATAGGTACAAATAGGATATTTTCCCCCTCTATTCCATATTCATCCACACCACCACAATTAGTGGAGACAACAGCGCAACCGCTTTTCATCGCCTCTAACACTACCAAAGAAAAACCCTCAACTAATGATGGGAGGACAAATATCTTACTTTTTGCATATAATGTAACCAGATCAGACGTTTTTGCTCTATGATGAAAATCTATATATTGAGGTATTGGGTCATTATAATTCCCAAAAGCAGAAAATTTCCATTCATGGAGTGTATTATGCAGTTCCTCAACTGATTCCAACATATAGTTTGCACCTTTATGCTCTCCATTTCTCAAAGGAAATAGAATTATATTTTCTTTATCATTCATCGTTTTATTTAAAAATATGGAATCAATTCCGACATTAAACAACAGGGGATAATCGATTTCAAACCTCTTTAACATCCCTTTATTTGTGACTATTTTTCTAAGGTTTTTTAAATTATATGTATCGGCCGCATATTTATGAAATTTTCCAGAAAATGAAATATCATCTTCGGAGTGCTGGGCAAGGTAATATCCTTCGACATCAATATTTTCATTTACATAGTCACTTGTGAATTTAGCGGTTGACCAATGAGTTGCAATTATTCTTTTTATTCCTATTTTTTTTATTTTGTTTGGAGATCTAAAAAAGAAAATGTCAATCCCATCCAATATGCTAAAATCATAATCCACACCCACTCTTTTTAATAAAATCCTTGAACCTACTTTATAGGATACCCTATTAAACAATATTTTTCTCAACATAGAGTCTTTCAGACCATCTACTTTTACCTTTTTATCAAATTTTTTTCCACTTAGATAGGACAATGGATTTTTTATGACTATTAATCCAACACTGTAACCATTTGACTTTAACCCCTTGCACAATTGAAATACTACATTATCTCCTCCTGTGGGATAACTGATATAAGGCAACCCACCCAAGACAAAGGCAAAATCATAAAATTTTTTTTCAGTTTTCATAATTTTGTTCCTCATTTAACCTCTAGGTTTATGTATAATGGCGTTGTTTTCACAACAATGTTTAAACATTTTTGGTTGACTGATCATTATAATTCTTAATATTTCGTTGTATTTAATATGTATGTTTTGCTCGTATTATTCACACCAATCTTCACTTTATCTAAACCCATTTTTACTAAGTTGAGCTGTTTATATTCATTAAATGAATATTGCACAATTTTTCCATTCATTTTCAGAAGTTGGTTATTTTAACATTAATATGGAATTTTTCAAATATTTTTGCTTTTTTCACACATTTCCTAATAGAATACGGAATCACGAGATATAATTTAATCCGCTCCATTTTGTAATGTGCATTTATTAATCAACTCCATTTAGATAAAATTGAATATGAAAAAACAATGCTGGAACATGCTTTACCCAGAATGCATAAACAGTTCAAATCTTTACACGGGAAATGGTACATATGCGAGCAATATGTGTGAAATTGTTGGAAATAAGAAATTGTTTTCACTTGTTCTGGATAAGAAGCATAATGATTATCCTGGAATTTTGATGTATCCAAAGAAAGGATCATTCCTCAACAGATATGTTATTAATGGAATGTTTCCCAAATTCGTCTATGGTCTCGAGAATAAATTTTATCACTATCTAGACCCTGGAATAATGCCCCTCTCTGAAGAGGGAATTGTTACGGTTCATGATCTGTACTCTCCTGAAAATGAAAATTTTGCAATAAAAAAAGCAAGAGAATTAAAAATAAACAAATACCGGAAATTCCAGCATATTATTTCAATTTCTGAAACCACCAAAAAGGCTCTTATAGAGCATGGATTCAGCGAAGAATCCATTGAAGTAATCCATCATGGGGTTCCAGCGGGATGGAAAAAATATGAGAATGTTCAGGAAATAAGGGAAAAGTTTCGCTTGCCGCAGAATAGGAAGATTGCAATTACCGTTGGGGATGGCCATTTCAAGAACAATCCACTCGTAACAGAAGCTTTGAAAAACAGCGATTTTGTCCATGTACATGTTGGTACGGAAGCAGGAGAAATAAAATTCAATAAGGTATCCCTTGACGATCTGAATCAGATTATCTGTGCATCAGATGTTCTCATAAGGGTCTCAAGTGTGGAAGGGTTTGGTTTTCCACCAATTCAGGCCATGACGGTGGGAGTACCCATTGTTGTATCAAAAACTCCAGTTTTTCAGGAACTTTTTGAGAACTCCGCAATCTATGCAGATATAAGCAGGGAGAGCATCCTCGAATCAGTCAAAATTGCAGTTAAGGAGAAGGATGAGTATATTGAGAAAACAAGCAAATATGCTTCTTATTTCAGTTTTGATGCCTTCAGGACAAGAATGGATAGCTATTACGGGAAAATAGAATTACCATTATAGGACAGATTCGGGGCATGGTATATGCCATATAAAATGATCAAAAAATTAAATAGTGGTTTATAGATTCAGTTCTACAAAGTGAGTTGATTGAATGGCCGTTCCAAAACTGTTGGATACTAAAATAGAAAATGAAAATTATGGAGGGGTGACATATCACATACAGGGAGAACTGGTTCCTGTTCTTCACGTTGAAGTAGGTAACATTCCGGTATTTTTTGAGCATCACATTCTTCTCTGGAAAGACCCTGCAGTGAATATTGAAATCAAGCCTCTATCAGGAGCATTCTCTAGAGTGCTTGCAGGTATGCCTATATTCATGACAAGAACTTCGGGCGCAGGAAGAATTGCTTTCAGCAGGGATGGCCCCGGCCATCTTGCTGCAATACACATGAAGGCTGGGGAATCTCTGGATGTGAGGGAACACCAGTTCCTTGCAGCCACAGACAATATCGATTATTCATACAGCAGGATGAAGGGTGCAGCAAACATTCTCTTTGGAGGAACAGGACTCTTCATTGATAATTTCACATGCCAGCATCAGGATGGAATACTGTGGATACATGGTTATGGTAACGTGTTTGAAGTGGTTCTGAAGGCAGGAGAACAGATAGATATTGAGGGTGGTGGATGGATATACAAGGATCATTCTGTGACCATGGAGACAATCTATCAGAATCTGAAAACAAGGGCCCTTGGCGCATCTGGCCAGATGTTCTGGAACAGGTTTACCGGACCCGGAAGGATTGCCCTGCAATCCATGTATATGCATATGCCAGCTGGGAGATA
>JAKBQK010000160.1 GCA_021835265.1 Thermoplasmata archaeon | reverse complement strand
AAGGCTATGGCTCCAGGCAGGGCTATATGAATTAGCCCCTTCACAAGAACTGCACCAGCTACTGCCCCTATCACCAGTATAAGGTAGAGGGGGAGCGAGGTGGTCGAAAAGTCCTTAGAAAGGTACAATGCAAAAATGACCCCGAAGTAAGCACCAACCATCATCAGCAGGGTAGTCCATGCGAACGATCCCTTAAAAATAAGGAATATTGAGACCAGGACGATCAGAAAGGTGGACAAATAAAGGTAGCCGGGAGGGAGGAAGTTGAAGACCTGGGATAATCCTCCTGTGTACTTGGTGAGGATGGTGAAGATGTCCGACATATGTATGACATTACAATAACAGTATATAAACGTTCGTCAAGCCGCGGCTTTGCACTTAAAAGCCATTTTTAGACTGATTTTAGGTGCAAGTCAATTATTTTAGGTGCAAAGGATAAAACTTTGTAGTTTTATAAGATATAGTTCTTATGGTCATAGAGTATGATGACTTTATAGACTTCTGTAAAAAGCTAATAGGTAAACAAATATCTACCATTGGAAAGAGAAGCTATTTTACAGTTGTATCTGTAAATGTTGATCGCATAGGATACAAACTTTCGACTGGAAAACAAAGATACACTGAGAAAGTAAGAATACAAAAGGTGTTAGACAGATACGAAAACACTCATTCTTTCAAAGTATCGGATTACAAGGACTTTACACAGGCCTCATCCTATACTTTGTCTCTTGTAAAATTATATTTAGAGAAATAGAGGGAGAGGGAGGCAAATTTCCTTTGAAACCTACGAAACCGTTGCCAAAGGACTTGAGATGAAATCGGGTTTTATCCCCAACTCAAACATCTCATGGATCAGCACTGTTATGTTGTAGGCTATTGCCTTGCAGAACAACTCGTTTTTCTGCGCAATTAAATTCTTGCTTTTCAGGGAATCGCCGAACTTCAATTTCCAAGCTGAGAAAGTGGTTTCAACGTTGGATCGGAGATGGTAATGCTCCTCAAATTCCTCTTTTCTTAGCATGAACATCGCATACATCTTTCTCCAGATGTGGCTGTTCCCTCTGGGTTTTCCGGTGCTGTTTGACTTGAATGGGATATAGGGAACTCCGCCCATTTCATCGATCAGGTTCATGTTATCCCTTGAACTGTAGGCCTTGTCAGCAGATGCCTCCTCGATTTTGAATCCGAGTTCATGTGTTTTCTGCATCAGCGGAACAAAGTTAGGGCCATCAGCACTGCCTTCTCCTGTATTTTCCGTCACTTTCAGAGCGGTTATTACATTCGTTTTCACACCAACGGTGATGTGGGCTTTCAGCCATCCATGTTCCCTTTTGAGATTGTATTTCTGCTCTGCATACTGCATGAAATTCCTTGTCCTGAATCCCGAACTGTCCGTTGCAAATTTTGTTTCAACAGATTTCAATGGCAGTGCTGTAATTGAGAGAAGTTTTTCCAGAATGGGGGAGATTTCTTTCCTGTTAAGCACCTTTGACGTTACGTTGAAGTGTGGCCTGTGCGAAATCTGGTCTCTTGATTCTGCAAACTCAAATAGTGACTCAGCCCTTCTGCTTGACAACTGGGAATACACCTTCTGGATCGCACAGAATAATTCATCGCTAAGTTTCAATCTTGGCCTTCCTCTTGCCTGGATCGGTTCAACAACATTAGCAACGAGGTCACTGAGCATGGAATCAAACAGTTTCACCTCCTCATTCTGTGCCATATTGTAAGACGCCCAGTCCTGGGAATACGTAACCCTTCTTGTCTGCGTTACTGTAACGTTCCCCTGTGAATCTACGGTTTGCGTCATTGAAATTTCTACAGCTATGATGTGTTTGCATCTTACGTGCCTGTTCTCAAAATCAGGGCAAGTGCATATCGGTTCCTTCGTCGCAAAGCTGACAACATAATTTCCATGACCGCTCTGTGATGGCACTACCCAGTGCTCACCCTCTTTCATGAGCTTTCCAGATTTGGCGATATCTTCGGCTTTTTTCTTTCTTCCATCGACATATTCCATTTGCATTCTACCTCATTATCTACCTATTACTTATTGATATATAAATATGTCGATTCATCTATCTATCTATCGACTACTGTCAATAATCGACATGTAAATAGGTATATTTATAAGCAA
This sequence comes from Thermoplasmata archaeon, assembly GCA_021835265.1. The sequence continues at coordinate 3,687 of JAKBQK010000160.1, read as the reverse complement.
GTTATCAATATATAGGTAGAATGTCAAGAACCAAAGGGGAAACAACAAAACTGGTCAGTGCCAAGACCAGCAGTGATTCGTTAAGGGCTACGGTACCTTCATTTATAGTGAAAACATTACATCTTGAAGCTGGTGATGAACTGGAATGGGAAATTGAATCAATAGAACAAGGCTCTGTCAAAATCCGGATAAGGAGGAGTCGATAAATTGAACAAACAAATGAGATTGATTGACCAAAAAGAATCTGAGCCAAGACCAAAAAAGAAAGAAGAGGCACTTACTGTTCAAAGGTTCATTAATGAAGTATTGGTTGGTCAACTAAGTATCCCTCTAAGACAGATTGTAAACGATACAACTTTCTCGAAATACACGTTCCTAAAGAGACCTGATTTGCTCGTCTCTGAATTTGAATATGATCAGGACACTAAAAACGAAACACAGTTCATAGATAACCTAGTTGCTTATGCTGAAGTGAAAGACCAAAGTGTTGTAGGTGATAGTGACTGGAAGGACGCAATTGAGCAGGGGATCGAAAAATCTCAGAAGCTAAAACTGCCTTATTTCATTGTCACTAACTGTAAGACTAGCGTTTTTTATAATGTCAAAACCATGAATGAAATTAGGCTGAATGGAAATCCTATTCGTACTTTCCAAACAATTGATGTCTTTCGTCTTATAAAAAATCGACTTTCAAAACAACCTGCCATTGAAAATATTGTTACCAATGTAGACTCGTTAGCCCTTATATCGGAAGCAGTGTTTAGCAACAAACTATGGCAACTGGCCAAGGTCTATAGAAACATCGGATTTAAGAATGGTGTACAAAAAATCGATTTTACTATTGGCTTCATTTCTTTGGAATATTTTGAAGAAAGAGAAAATCTTAGAGGCACTAGAGATGCCACCAAAATATACTGGTCCGATTGCCAGTCCAAAAAATCAGAAGAGGTTGTAGCATCGCTGTCTAAATATATTCAGAGGTTAGAACAAGATTCTCAATTTGAAGAATTTTCTACTCTCATGGAAGAAGTCAGAATTACCATAATGGGAACAGAAAAAATTAAGCCGATCGTCTCAAGCGAGGATGTAAAAAACATATACGATATCATTGACTCCATGAAGCCCTTGCATGGCTGTGGCTTTGACCTATTCGGAGCAGTATATGAAATGTTTGCGAGTAAGAATGAGAAAAAGGATTTTGGGGAATATTTTACAAGGAGGCATTATACGCACATCTTCGCCAAACTGTTGCTCATTAATGAGAACTATTATGATAATGAAAAAGAATTCAAGGTTTTAGACCCAGCCTGTGGAACAGGAGGTTTTTTGACGGAGGGATTCAAAGTATTATACAATGACTATAGCAGGAATTTATCTCTGAATAATGAGTCGCTTAGGTTTCTAGAAGAGAGGTGTTTTTATGGCTTCGATGTCAGGCCAGAGAATATTTGGAGAACAAAGCTAAACATGTTTCTCGTTGGAGATGGTCATACACATATGTATTCGAGAGACTCTCTTAGATATAAATTCAAGGAAGATGAAAAGTGGGATTATATCCTTACTAATCCCCCAGTAGGGGCCGGAACTGTAAAAGCCGAGACAACAGCCATAGGGTCGTTTCGAACCGAGGTTGCGTTTCTCTACAGAATAATCAAGCTTTTGAAAGTTAATGGCAAAGCGTGTGTCCTACTTCCTGACGGTGTCTTGGAGAACCCTTCTTTTGCTAGACTTAGGAGAGATTTTCTTGAAAAATGCACAATAGACGCGATTGTTTCTCTTCCCAAATTTGCCTTTGCACCGTATACTAAGGAAAAAATGTATGCAGTATTTTTCAAAAAGAAGTCACAGAACCAGACAAAAATACAGAATGAACCCATATGGATGTACATCGTGGATAATGATGGGTTTGCTAACTCTGACAAGAGGTTTCCTACAAAGCTAAGGAACAATCGAAATGGTTGGATGCACGATGAGATTTCAGGATGGGTAAGCACTGATGGTGAAGAAATGCATGGGCTGCTTGAAGAAAGATTTAGGTCTTACGACGATAGTGAAACAAATGGAACAGAATGGGTAGATGAAAATGGAAACACTGTAAGGCGTAGAAAAGGAGGTAAGATACCTATTTCATCCATTGGAAAAGAGGGAGTGTACTATTGTTTGTTGCCAGAGTATTATCTTCGTCCCTCTGAATCTTCTTTCATGTCATTTGATCAATTCAAAGAACAGATAAAAGATGTACAATATGAAATCGAAAACCTAGTTACGGAGATCAAAAATGAATCAAGACGAACATAGTTTTCAAGCATTTGATTATCCAGTAGAAAAGATTCTCTCATGTATTAGTGGTAATCAAGGACTCACAGAAGAGGCAATTTATCAAAATATACTAGGTAAAGGTCAACGTTACAAAGTACTTTCAGGCTCGACAATAGAAGAAACTAAAATGGGAGAAATTCCTTTATGTAATCTCAATGAAAAACCTCTTCAAGTCTTTGAAGACCGAGAGGGTATACTTGTCATAAGAAATGGCAAAGCGGGTTCAACCTTTTACTTAAATAAAGGCAAATATACCATCACTGACCATGCATACATTTTGATTTTGAACAACAACTGTCCGTACGAAGTATCGCTCAGATGGTTTATGTATAAGTATCGTTGGTTGTTCTATCAGTATATCTCTAGCTCTGACAATGGAACATGGAACATGACAGGGTTTTTTAAAAATGCTAAAGTTGACATACCGTCATTTGAACAGCAACAGAAATTCGTTGCGCTATACGAAAAAATAGAAGGGCTTAATCAAAAATGTTTATCTCTTCGCTTGCGTCTCACAGTGTTACTAAACAGACAACATCAATATCCCTACAAAAAATTTCAAGCAAGGAATGTCCCTATCTTAAGAATTATAGACTTTATGGCTGGAAACTCAGGTTTAACAGAAGAATATGTCTATTCACAGATTCAAGAAATTTCTGAGAAGAGGTATCGTATTTTGACCGGCAGTATTGACTACGACAAACGAAAATTCATACATAGGTGCGTTAGTCCTACGAACCATAAAGAACTTATTTCAGTCATTGAAGGGCATCCTATTATCCATATCGTGAGAAAAGGTAAGGCAGGTGCATCCAAGTATCTTGAGGCGGGTGACTACACATGCAACGACGATGCGTACTTGTTATTCTTAAAAAATTCAAATGAAAACACCATTATTGATGGGAAATCTTCATATGACATTAATCTTAAATGGTTATTCTATGAGGAAAGACAGAAATTTTTTGAATATGCAACCGCATCGGATAATGGCACATGGAATAAAACGAATTTTCTCAAAGAGATGAAGATCGACGTACCTTCATACGAAGAGCAAATGAAAATGATTGCCTTTTATGAAAATATTGAACAAATGAAGACTAAAATTGAATCAGTTTCAAACCACATTGGCAATATTTTGAAAAAAATTGTCGCATAGACTCTCTGTTACTTTAAGCGCAAGACCAATTGATGGATAGTTTATTTAATTCTTAGTTTCTAAGGAGCTTTGCACTTAAAAGAGCCTTTTTGGTAGAATTTAGGTGCAAGTAAAGTATTTTAGGTGCAAGATTGACTTTAGGTGCAAAGCCCTTGTGGTCAAATAATGCAACCAGTATCTACGATTCCTTCGTAAACTCCGGATGGTAGGCC
>JAKBQK010000251.1 GCA_021835265.1 Thermoplasmata archaeon | reverse complement strand
CTGATTTTTTTTAAGCTTTTCCTTCATTAGATTTTTCATTTTGCGTCTCATTCTTATTTCTAAAGTGATATTATCATTTTGGTTTACTTTAGTGATGGGAATGCATAAAACATCGGAATAGTCTTATATTTTAAAAATCGTATATTTGACAGGGTCTAGGTAACGAAAGATTAAATAGCATCTTAACTCATTATATCGTGTATGGTTGAATCAGTTGACGTTAGCTCAAACAGCCTTGAAAAGGATTCTATAACACTGCGTGGTCTTGTATTCCAAGGAATGGGACAATTATCACCAATTGGAATATTTGGAGGATCTATTCTAGGAGCTGCTTCATTTGCTTTAGGTGCAACCCCTCTTGCGTTCATATTTGGATTTATAGTTGCTTTGCTCTCCGCAAACTCTATTTTCCAATACTCAAAACATGTGGCAAGTGCTAGAGGATATTATGGGTATGTGGGAAACGGAATGGGAAAAATTGCTGGGGGTTACACATCGTATTTGTATGTATTTTACCAATTCGCTAACTTATCTTTCATATTTGGATATTACGTTCTTACTTTTTCGCCTACATTCAGTTATGTATTCGGCGGGAACATCTCCAATAACTACGGACTTCTCTATCTTGTACTAATATCTATTCCTGCATTTTATATAGTTTATAGAGGTATAAAACCATCATACAAATCGCAAATAATTTCTAATGTAATACAAATTATATTTGTTGTTGTCATGTCACTCATAATCATAGTAACAGCAACTGACAACTCTCTGATAGTATTTACTCCTGCAGCGACAGGTGCAGGTTGGGGAGGAGTTTTTCTTGGTTTCATAACTGGAAGTTACCTTGCATTTGCGGGATATGGTTCAATAGTTCCTCTCGGTGAAGAAGCAAGAGCACCTAAGCGCACAATTGGACTTTCAGTTATAATATTGGTGTTAATAATGGCAGCAATATACCTTCTAGGATCATACGCTATGATTGTGGGTTGGGGAATCGCTGATATGGGGGCGTTTAGTAGCTCTATATACCCAGGGTTCGTGGTCATTGGTACACATGTAGATAAAATTAGCAACTATGTATTTTTTATTCTTAATTTCTTTGTTGTGTATCCTTTGTATGTAACCATGGCAACAGCCGTTTCAAGAAATATTTATTCTATGTCAAAGGATGGGCTTCTTCCAGCAAGGTTCTCCAGGACTCACGCCAAGTACAGAAGTCCTCATCAGGCTTTATTGCTAACTCTCATCTCCTTTGTTATAATCAGTGTTGTTGCATCATTAATTTTTGTTCTAACTCAGGGAAGTTTCTCCGGTGGCTATTTTGACTATTTCCTATTCTTTGCCACTTCAAGCACAATAACAACACTTGTCATCCATTCTGCGCTGAATGTGGCATTAATACGACGCTCCAGTGCAGAAAATAAGAATACAATAGTATTTGTTTCAGTAAGATACGTATTTCCCGTTGTAACAACTGGTTTTATAATTGTGTCCCTTTATTATGCAATCTCTACATTAACAATGCCCCTCATATTCAGTCCTGTTCTTGTTTTGGTATACAGTGTACTAGCAATTATTCTGACAATAATGTACAAGGGAAAGGTAACAATACCAGGTTTCAAGGACACTGGAGGTGAAATTACCCAATCATAAAAATGTATCATCATTATTTCAAATAATATTAGAAAATTCCTAATTGATCTGCCCCACTAAATTTCGAACACTGATTATGATCTACCTCAGTTGAGTTGGCATCCATTCCTGAGGCAGATTTTCAATCACAGGAGTTAAGCTTATAAATGGCGCTTCGCCACTAACATGCAGGACACTGATCTCGATCATGTCACTCCTAAGTAGAAGTCTCAATTCAGGACTCTATGGGTGGTTGGTGACTCTTTTTCCCATCTCTCAAGCGGGATAGTGACACTAAGTCGTAAAGTTAAAGTCGTTGAAGAAATCATAGAGTCTAATCATTCCTTCCTTAATATCATCAATTGATCCAGAATACGAGATTCTTAAATGGTTCTCCCCCATACTTCCGAAAGCTGAACCAGGTAAAAGAGCCACATTCTTTTTTCTTAAAATATCCTCGCTCAATTTTTTTGATGGAATATTCACAGTGTACTCGGGAAAGACGTAGAAGGCACCTTGTACATCGTTAACTTTTAAAGAGCTAATTTCTTTAAGAAGTTTTATTGAGAGGTTACGTCTCTCCAAGAACATTTTTTTAAACTCGGAAACTTGGTTTTCACATTTTTCAAGCGCCACTATAGCAGCCTGTTCTACAAATGGGGGGAAACAGGTGACCGCATGCTCCATAAATTTCCCAAGTTTTTTTATAAAATTTTCCTTAGCAATAACATATCCTCCTCTCCATCCAGTCATTGAGTAACTCTTAGAAAGTGTGAAAATACTAATTACTGTTTCCGGTGTGTCTTCCAAGGAACCTATTGAAAAGTGTTCCTTTTCATATACGAGATCTTCATAGGCTTCATCGCTGATGATTTTTATGTTTTTTTCGGAACATAAGGAATAAAGCTCATTTAACTCACCTTTGGAGTAAACATATCCAGTTGGATTAGATGGAGTATTTATGAAGATTCCCTTGGTTTTGTTTGTTATTTTTTGTTTAATCTCTTCTAAATTCAATGAATAATCGGGATTAAGGTAATATCTGACCGGGTTCAAGCCTGCCATCATCACAGGTTCAGTGTAAAAATAACCAGGATCCGGTACAAGTATTTCGGAACCAGTTTCTGAATTCAGAGCAAGGGCTATTGCGTAAATAGCCATTTTACCTGACATGAATATAGTATTGTCTTTAGAGCACATAATCCTGTTTTTTTTGCTCACTTTATTTACAATCGCTTCCCTCAATTCTGGAAGCCCATAGGAAGATATATAATGGGTCATTCCAGATCTCATTGATTCCACGGCAGCTTCTACGATCTCTTTCGGCGTATCAAAAACTGGTTCTCCTATGTAAAGTGATATTACCTTATTTCCCGAAGATCTCTTTTCAAATACCAAATCTAATATCTCAAGGGAAGCTGATTCCATTAAATCATCCAAAACCATGCTTGGAAATGTTTGTTTCATATTTAAGAATACATATTGAAACGGATATGCAATAATAACGTTTGGTACCTAATTCAAACCGTTCCAAAATAGTTGGAACAATTTTATTTACTGTCAGGTTCTATTGCTACAACCCTAGCCATTGAACCACTTCCATGAAGTATTTTAATGGGTAGTGCAATTATTTTATACTCTACATCTAATGACAAGCTTCCTAGATTTGTCAAGTCTTCTATCACAGAACATCCATACGTTAACAATAGTTTATGTGCCGGGAAATCACTTTTTACGAAGGGATCAATACCCAGTGTATCTATTCCCAAGAGTCTTATTCCTTTCTCAATAAAAAACTTGGCAGCCTCAGTACTCAAACCCGGGAATTCTTCTTGAAATTCCTTAGAAAAAGTTCTCTTTTCAGACCATCCTGTATTTATTAGTATTATTTTTTTATCATAGTTTTTTTTCCAAATTTTCCTTATTGCAGACACTGATATTTCTACGGCAGTTATTTCAGGTCTGATTACATAACCAGATCCTATTAGATTCTTTAATGGTATATCATCTACCGTCTCTCCTTTTTCTAAAAAGTGTGCTTGAGAATCAATATGGGTTCCACAATGAGTGGAAGAATTATAGCTTTCCATTCCATAACCTTGATTATCAGGAGATGCTATTTTTTTTATACTAAGAGGTATATTTCCTGGAAAGAGTGGCATATTATTATAGAGAGACACCGACAAATCATGAATTTTATTTTCCACTCTCACCAATTTTGAAACAATACTTTAATTTTCCTAGTTTATAATAAGAAAAAATTTAAAAAAACAAAAACAATGTAAATAATTACACTGAAGACGGAAATCACCTATATTTTAGAAATATTGCAAACTAATCTACATCTCCCATTTCTTCAAATCTCAAAGTTCTTATGGTAGATCTCTGTCTTATCATCATAACAACAACTATTAGGGCATAAATTACTAATATAATTGGAGCAAGCATTATAGGCATGGAAATCCCAACTAATGAATAACCTATAGCAAGAAGTATTATTATTGTCGCCACAGTTGGGAATACTATATGTGTAATGACCTCAGAAATGCTAAATTTTCCTTTATGCTGAACAGATAATGATGAATTTACAAACACGTGAATCAATAGTGTGCTTAAACTCCAAATTATTTCCAGAATAATCCATGAAAAGAAAATTCCTACCTCGAAACCATCTTTAAGCCAGAAAATTGCACCATCTATTATTACTATCATTGATACAAGTACTGTTAGAAACGTGATTGCTTTGCTGGGTGTTCCAAATTTTTTGTGTACACTCGAAAGATAAGTGGGTAAAAGTTTCTGTCTACTCATTGAGAAAATCATTCTCGAACCAGCGGTAAGCATGGCAACTAAGGGGGTGAAAATAACAGCATCATATAGTGCAATGACAAGACTTTCAGAGTAAGAAGCTAAAAATTTACCTGCGAGTATGGCACCTGGAAAACCAGATTGAGAAAAGGAACTCATTGAAGAAATCCCCCACGCGCTCACCATTGCGTAGGTCGCGAAAATATAAGTTAATCCCATTACTACAATTATTAGTAGAACTGCTCTACCAATTGATTTTCTGGGTGACTTTACCTCCTCTCCTAGAGGGACTATGCTGCCATATCCTGCGTATGCTCCGTAACTGCCAGTTATAAAGCCGAGAAATACGCCATGCCATCCATCTAAGGCTGTCGTTGGAAGAAAAGGCGTTAGTGTTCTGACTGGGGATTTTACCAATAACACAGAAGAAATTATGAACACAACGGCAAATTGTACAAGTCCAATGATGGTAAGTGAAAAAACTGAGAGCTTCAAACCTCTATAAACTACGATATAGGCTATAATCAAAGCCACGGCTATAAAAACTATACCTATGTAATCTGGAAGTGTCGACCCTGCTACTGCGTTTATCGAACTACTGAAGGTCCAAAAATAAATAAGTATTATAAATGCTGGCCCAACCAGTTCATATAATATAAAAAGGTATCCCGAGAAAACCCCAAGATGTTTTCCAAGACCTCTGTTTACGTATGCAGCGTATCCTCCAGCATGTGAAATCTTTTTTGATAATTGATATACACTATTTCCAGATAATAAGGACGCAACCATACCTATCACAAATGCCAGTGGTGTTGCTCCTAAAGCAAAAGCTGCAGCACCCGTCACTGATCCTATAAAAATAGCGATTGGTGCTTCCTGTCCCAAACCTTGAAAAAAAAGTCCAAAGGTTCCAACATTAGTTCTTTTGAGTTTGTTCTCTGAGGGGTTACTTGATATCACATATGTGTAACCAACGTGATATATTAAAATATTTGTTTACTTACCTTTTCACAGGTTCCCCAAAATATTGTGGAGTTTTGAATCGGTTAGTACAATCATGATCCCTTACATTTACCTCCACGATACTGAGTTGAGGAGATTGAGGATATTTTCATATTTCTGGAGCTTTATCATGATTCTTGTTGGTATTGTTGTGGACCTGCCGGTAGGTTCACTCTGAATATTTATCTCGTTTTCCATAAGATTACAATACTCCTAAATGAAATGGTATCAAAATCCAGGACCTTTTCGATACCATGTATAATACAGATTGAGATGAAGAGATGAATTGAAAAAAACCGGTAAAATCAATTTATGATCGCTTTCAATCTTTCAAACTCTTCCGATGTTATTTCACCATTTGCAAGCCTTCTCTTCAGAT
>JAKBQK010000353.1 GCA_021835265.1 Thermoplasmata archaeon | reverse complement strand
CCTTAAGCTTAAATCTCTGTTTTCCCGCGGTGAAGACCAACGTGGTTGCATGAATTGTGATGTTTCCAGATAATAATTAAATTCCGTCCAGAATCATAATCCTTCGATCGAGGAAAACAACCATTTAAAAAAACGCCCAAGCCGGAAATTTAAGGAGATAATTGAAACGTTGAACGAACAGCTAATGATACAAAAAGAGAAGGGATTATAGATAACAGTGGAGTGAAGCACTCTATAACATTCTATTCTCTTTTGTAATTCGTAAAACTCGTATTATTTTATCAATCTTAATTTTCGATCAATTCGTAATTAATTGAATTAAAAATAGAAGTATGAAAAATCTATCTCAGGAATTTGTCTAGACAATGCTCAATTCAAAATCGGCTAAATGAATATGATTTTACGAATTCTATGAACTAACCGAACTGCGAACGCAGAACCCGAACGAAGCGAGGTGCATATGGGCCCAAGACACAAATTCAATAAAGCAAATTCTAAAGAAACCTTTTTACGAGCATTGTATATGATTCACAAATATTATGGTAAGAAACACCTCTTGCCCTAAATGCAAAAGTGGGAAGGAAAAGGAGGTCATTAAAGGTGGAATGGAACGGGTGGTATATTGGGATGAAAGTTATGTTGTAGGGAAAGAAACCACCTATGAAAAAAATCTGAGGCATTCGACATTCTACTGCGACAACCAAAACTGTTCAAATTTTGGGAAAGAATTATAATTGAGTTCTAAAAGTTTCTTGAGGAAATGCAACTATGTTAGAAAAGAGTACAATTGGAATTGAAGAACTGAAATGGGCCGTATTTCTATATAACACTTATGGAGAATATGGCGGTTATATCGACGATTACCACGAAGTGAGAAAGGGGATAGAAAAAGGTGAGCCTGGAAGAGCAGTTGTGTCCTTCTTGAATCACTTCAGAATGAGAGTGTCAGGCAATAAAGTGCATCCTTTAATCAACAAGTGGTACATAGATGAAGGCAAGAAGTTGCTTGATTCGCTTAAGGACCCACTTTCTGAAACAAATCTGAATTCAAATAATGTGTGCGGAATTATCACTCAACTTTACAATGGGCTCACAAGAATAGGAAGTATCAAAGCTACCAGTGCTTCCAAGATTCTTCACATTTTAAGACCCGAACTGTTTGTGATGTGGGACAATGAAATCAGCAGACACTATCAGACCAATTCGAATAGGGACAAAGGGGAAGAATCATATATCTATTTCCTTAAAAGAATGCAGGCGATCATCAAAGATTTGCAAGCACAAAACAATCAAATTGCTAAATTGCTCTCTCTGGGGTTAGTAAGATTCTTCGAAGGCAACTTAGAAATATTGGATTCGGCAAATGACAAAAAACGAATAAACCAGTTAAAGAAAAGTATAGATTTCCTAAATAGTGGAGGAATTACGCTTCCAAAATTTATCGATGAATACAACTGGGTTGTATTTTCTAAGAAGGTCAAGGTACCCCCAGATTGGACCCCCTGCTCCTTAGAGGTGTGACTTTGGAATTTTAAGAAATGATGAAAGTCTCTCGCCGTAAAATCTGCGGAGCAGCCATGAGCAAGAAAAATGGATATTTCATGGTACCAGATGAAAACAGGATCAGGAATCCTGACCAATTGGAAGATCTTGGGAAGATAAGATTGATGCTACACATAGCGGTAACCAATCTGAATGAGGGAGAGTCAATATCAGAAGGTAACATTGAAATCGTAGTCATCTGATTTTGAGCCTAAGTTGTGATAAACTTAAGTAGAAAATATGATTAATCTTATGGGGTAAAATGGGAAAGAAAGGCTCAAAGGCACCGCCGTCTCCTCCGCCCAATCCAAACTACCCAAGCACATCTGGGCAACCGTCTGGAAAGGGAAGAGGAAACGCACCTAAGAAGAAGTAGAAGAAATATTGTTTCAGGAGTGCTCTCAACGTCAGTTTGACTCACTCTTTTTTATTTACTAAATGGGGTCATTCGAAATCCAATCTTCACGTTGATTGCGATCTCATATAACGTAAAAATGCCAATTCCTATGTGTATTGTGGAACTCTGCGAAAAGGAAATGGGAAAAACTTTATGCCTTTTCCGGCTCAAATCTCTGAGATCAATTAATTGGTCATTGGATTCATCGAAAGTGATATGTACCCTTACCTATAGAGATTAATTAAAATCTGGTACCCTCTCAGATAAGGATGACTGGGGAACCAGCATATCAGATTTCGTAGTCGAAAGACGCAACCGAGGAGTCTTTGAACGGGTTATCGTGGAAGTCAAGGCAACGTATTGTGCTCTTCAAAAAGATATAGATCAGGTAAACAGATATGCAAAGCACCTTTCTGGAAATAATAGCAGAATACTGGAGAAAGTGCTTGTCTACCGGGGTTCAGCAAATACTTCGCTGGTGGAACAATATGAGGATATTAAGGTATCCAAGCTACGGAGATTTGTTATTGATGGCCAAAGGAGAGATTGAGTGAGACAGAGAACATCTGGACCTAATTTAACCATGCTTCACTACATACATACACAAATTCCTGCTAAATTTGTTTAAGTATACACTACGACATACATTCGGTATGCCATATGGATATGGGCCGGTAGGAATCTCTGGGATTTTAGGGTTTATTATAGGCATAATCCTCTGGATAGAAAATCAAGATAGTTTTGTTGGTGTTATTATTTTGAGGGCCATCGGAGGAATGATTGTTTCATTTGCTATCATATCACTTTTTACCAATAGAAAAGCAGTTACAGGACCATTGGGCGGGTTAATCACAGGCGTAGGTGTTGCACTCACGCTCTTTGGTCTTTTTTAGTCTTTAAAGATATCACACTTAATTTCTAAACTATTTTCTTTTGTTGTAACAAATCTATTCTGGATAAAAGTTCAGTCGTATATCCTAATGTTTCATTCAACCCAGGTTTGTAGTTAGATGGATGCCCACATTCATTCCTTTTCGCCAATAATCCTCTTAGCGATCTCAGTTCTGGCTTATTTATTAACCCAATCTCTTCAAGGCATCCCAAAATAAGGTAATCAGCTACTTTATCTCTTAAATCGTCTGCATTGTTTAATTTCCAATTTTTGATTGAGTTAATCTTAATGTACCCGTCCTCTCCAAGCTTATCAGCAACGAAATCTATAAAGGCAGCCCAAGCTGATACGTGAGCCGAGCGATAAAGTTCTCGCTCAATGCATCTAATTGACTCATTAAATAGATCCTCTTGGCGCAAAGTGAGCCTGTTTACTCTGTTGAAGCTATCTTTTAGTGATATAATTCGGGAAGAAGATGATTCATGTTTGCTCAGTATTTTATCGATTCTCTTTCGAAACTGATAAACTGAATCGTATAGATCTTCGATCGTCATTCTTTGCTTTCTGTGGTGTAGAATTTTCTCAGCTCAGAGAAAATTACCTTGAACACTTCTGGGTCCTTTGTCTCGGGCAATACGAATTGAACATTAATGGCCAATGAAAGGGGCATTTCAATTTTAGGGGTCATATTTTGACCAGAATCACTTCCCTTTTCTTGTTTCTCTTTAGATTTATCACTGGTTTGCACATTTAACTTTGTTGGGGTTTTTCGCACTCTTGATACTACCTTTTGGATAGAGGGCCCCTCGTCTGAAACCATTTCTCCAGCAATTGCAAGCACTTTCAACGTTCTGGCTCCTTCTTCAGCAGTATTTGCGGACACGTTCTTATTCACTTTAATAAAATTGCTTATGGTATCCTTATCTCGCTCATGGGCGTTATCAAAAGTTTTGTAAAGATCTGAATAGCCCGTCTCAAGCGCCTTTAACATGGTTTCTTTCCTCTTTCCTTGATCCCTAAAATCCGAATATGCATTGGTGGGTTTCCCAGCTTCATCAATGAAATTCAGTTCTTGTAAGATTGTAATGAGTTTCTTATCATTATTTGTATCTGTATATCCTACGGAAGCCAACCACTTTTGGTCAACTGTCGTAGGTACCTTTTCATTTATCACAGTATCTGTAAAGAATTTCTTCAATTTTCCAGTTGCATGCATATACGGGTATTCGTTCATATTCCGCCCTATGAAAATTGTAATAGATAATTATAATATTTTCCCATCAATTAATACATATTGCTTAATTTGGTTGTATTGCCAACTTCCCACTTTCTCCTCCGTAAATAAGTCTCTTCGAGACTTATCCTCTTGCATCTCTTGAGGTTGTTCATAGTTCCTTGTTCTTCTAATGACGGCAGCAATGATATACCTACTACCATGATTATATAACTCTGCTACAAGAATGAAAATTCTCAGCAGTCTGGATTTTCGATTTTTTCTCTCAATATATCTGTTTTTTCCAAACAGAAAGCCGTCGGTATCGGTCTGCCCTATGACAAACATAATCTCTGAGAAGTGGTTATATCAGTCTTAATAGCGGAAAAGGGAATTCATCCAGATGGATCATTATGTCATTGAATTATAAGATGAAAATTTCAAGGGAGAATAAGGGAAATTCCGCATATGTCAAGGAGATATCTGGATTGGTGCTTATTGCAAAAAGCTGTTAAACCATCGTTTCTTAAATACAAATCTCAAAGATCAGGCAAAGATGCGGAGGATGCATATTAGTCTTCACGCAGAGAAAATCGAATTCAAGCAGGGCCAATTTAGCTTATCATAGGAGAATGAAAAACCATAAGAAGATAAATCAATCAATGTGATAATATCCCTATAAAATTGGGACGTTCTCATCAATTCTATGAGGGAATAAATAGGTTGAGAAGTTCAATCCCACTCTTTTTTCTTTTCAGCTTTAAGGGTAGATTCAATGGCGGTCGTGGCAAAAACGTTAATGCCAGAGTTTCAATATAAATATCTATGATAAGAGAACTGATGCTTATCCTCAAGGATTATCGCAGCATAGAAGAAGGGAAGGACACTTCAATGGGAAATCACCAGTAGATGAAATCTCCCTCCAGATTTGAGCTGATTGAACTAAATTCAGGGGGAGATATTAGAGTGAAGTATCAAGTTTTTTTATCTACTTTACCTCTTGTTGACGACATTTTATTGAAGAGGTCGTCAATCTTTCTATCCGTTTCAATTAAATCTTCAATAATCATATTGAAAAGGACAAACAAATCCAAAACTTGTTCTTGACTCTCAAAGATTTTGATTTCTCCGGTATGCATAATCTCATTCCCATTGACCCTTAAGATGGACATAGCTTTCTCTATTTTGAGCATTATTACCTCTTTTTTCTATACATTTATGCTATCATTTAGGTTTAGAGAATTCTTATATGTTGAAACAACAACTCAAGTGCAAGTCTCATTAGAGCCCCAGCTGCTCGCGGGGAATCGTTTAGTACCTTGCCAGCCTCTAAATAGATTTCCTGAATATTTTGTGGCAGGGATTTTTTAGGGAAGGGAACAACGAGGTTTCTTGGAATTAGCATATTAACTCCATTCCATAGCGTTATTTTTTTGCAATGATGGTGCACTGAAACTGATAAAATGACCAACGTGTCGGCTTCCTTAAACACGTCATAGCTTGAATTATCCGAAAAAGAAGTTTTGGAGTATTTTCCGTATTTCAAAACACCATGCCAATATTGATGAGCAAATACATCACAATAAGGGAATTGAAGTCCTCCTTCATTAGGGTCAGAGGAAAGAATTCAGTCATCGAAAACATAATATTCGAAAATGTTTAAAATTTCCTAACTTAAATTTGATAGTAATATTATCTGACTATTTTTATATCGCAGGAATCACTTCTACTGTGTATAAAGAAATGATGTGATAAAGGGAATGAATAAGTTAAGAGTTGAACTTTTATATAAGCGCCCGAGCCGGGATTCGAACCCGAATCTGAGGCTCCGCAGGCCCCTAGGATATCCAGATTACCCCACTCGGGCAGGGTAAGCATAATCGTGCATTGATAGAAAAATGTTGGTTTGTTAGCCTCA
>JAKBQK010000356.1 GCA_021835265.1 Thermoplasmata archaeon | reverse complement strand
TTTGTTTCTGGAAAATACCAATTAAATTGAAAAGTAGTTATTTTCAGTAATATCAGGTTTTAAAAATTTCTTAACATATTATTGTGAAGTTAAAAAATGCATATTGCCAAATAGCCTGAGATACCTAAATATGTAAAATTCTTTAAAAGCCTGATAAAAAAGATGAGAATAATTTAAGATAAGGATAGAATAGGGGGAATATGGATAATGAAATAGAAAGCGAAGGTCCATTTCAACTGGCATTTTTTAAGGAAAATGATTTTCACAGAAAACAATGCATATCATGTAAAAACTTTTTCTGGACTCAGAGTTCTGACAGGGTGACATGCGGCGATCCTCCATGCGACTCCTATGGTTTCATTGGAAATCCTGCTGGTAAGGGGCCCCTATCACCTGATCAGGTAAGGACAGAATTCATAAATTATTTCTCAAAGGATCATAGATACATAAAGCCATACCCGGTGGTTCCAAGATGGAGAGATGATGTTCTACTGGTTAATGCCTCAATCTATGACTTTCAGCCTCATGTAACTTCTGGATTAGTCCCGCCACCAGGAAATCCGCTGGTCATGTCACAGCCATCTATCAGAATGAATGATCTGGACCTGGTAGGAGTTTCCGGTAGGCACTTAACATGTTTTGAGATGCTATGTCATGATAGTTTCAATAACAGCAGGGAAAGCCATTACTGGAAGGAGGGAACCGTTTCCAGATGTGATGGTTTTCTCTCTGAGGTAGTTGGAATAAAACGGGGAGAAATATCATACAAGGAGAAGCCATGGTCAGGTGGTGGAAATGCAGGGGATGCCCTGGAAGTTTTCGTTAGGGGTCTAGAGGTTGGAACTCTGGTTTTCATGGATTTAAGAGAAGATCCAGAAGGTCCCATAGAAATAGAAGGTTCAACCTATTCAAAGATGGAAATGAATATAGTTGATACTGGGTACGGGCTGGAAAGGATAAGCTGGGTTACTCAGGGTTCACCAACAGTATACGACTCAACATATGGAAGCGTTATCTCTCATATACTCACCAGGTCAGGGGTTGAGATGGAAAACATCTCAGAAATGGGAGCAATAACTCAGATCTATTCCTCTGATCCAGAAAGATTGCCCTCTGAGATAGAGAAAGAAGTTAGGAAGGTAGTAAGAGACGATCTGTCGTTCAGCTGGGATCATGTAGAGAAAATAAGACAGGCATATGTACTTGGAGACCACGCACGGTCTATATTACTTCTTTCAAGGGACTACGTTATTCCAAGTAATGTAAAGGTTGGTTATCTTTTCAGATTACTTCTCAGAAGATCTTTCAGGGCAATAGATCATCTTCATTTCAAAGGCTCACTGATGGAAATAATAAAACTTCAGGCATCAAACATGAAAGGTATAGTAGATGATTTTCCGGAACAATTCCTTCAGGAAATAATTGATGAAGAAAGAGATAAATATGAAAAATCTCTTGAAAAGGGTATTGAGATCGTTAAGAGGATTCTTAAGAAAAAGGGGGCAATGGACTTCAGTGATCTGGAAATGCTCTATGATTCCCACGGGCTGGTTCCTGATTTTGTATCACAGATTATGAAGGAACAGGGAAAGGAATTAATAATTCCGCCTGATTTCCACGCAAGGATAGTTGAAAGGCACACAGGAAAGGAAAAAATAATCAAGGCTAAGGAAGAAGTTTCCATATTCAGAGGCCTCGAAACAAGGCCACTTTATTATGACGACCCAAACATGCTTGAATTCACCTGTATTATACTTGATTCTTTAGATGATTTAATAGTAACCAACCAAACCGCTTTCTATCCAACAGGAGGTGGCCAGCCATTTGACACAGGATATTTCCAGGTTGGTTCAAAGAAATACAGTGTAATAGATGTTTATAAGGATGGGAATGCAGTTGTTCACAAAATAGTTGGTCATATAGAAAAGGGCACAAGAGTAAAAGGATATGTTGATGGAACACGACGAAAACAGCTAATGGTTCATCACACATCAACTCATCTATTGCTTGGAACACTGAGAAAGCTACTGGGAGAACAGGTCTGGCAGGCAGGGGCCCAGAAGGGTGTGGAATCCTCAAGGATTGACATTACATATAACGGAAAGATCACAGACGAAACCATCAGGCTCATAGAACATGAGTGTCTTGCAAGAATTACCGAGAACAGGAAGGTAACTTCAAGATTCATGGACTGGAACAAAGCAATAGAAACTTATGGGTTCAGACTTTTTGAAGGTGGCGTTCCACTATCCGGGAAGCTTAGAGTCGTGGAGATCGAGGGTGTTGATGTTGAGGGGTGTGGGGGAACTCATCTATCTGGCACGGGAGAAATTGGTTTTTTAAAGATTCTAAAGGTCGAAAGCATTCAGGAGGGCATATATAGATTCACATTTGCCGCAGGAAATGCAGCACTAAACTATGTTGAAAGTATAGAATCGGATCTGACCAGGATAAAAACTTTAGTAAGATCAACGGAGGACACTGTTCAAAAAGTGGAAAAGAGTATAGAAGAACTTATTCGCTTAAGAGAAGAAATTACAGTGGCAAACAAAGAAATACTAACACATCTCTTTGATTCTGCAAGAAAGTTGGTCTTATGTGGAACTAATGCATGGATAGTAGATTTGGAAAAAGATGAATTGTTAAAACTTGCAGTGCCCATTGCCCTGAGCAAACCAGATTCTTTTATTCTCTCCACAAAAGAAAAAAAGACTGTTGTTGGAAGGAATAAAGAAGAACTTCAAAAGATAGTAAAATGTATATCAAAAGTTGAGTGGGATGGTAAGGGTCAGGTTATCCCTATTGGTTTAAATCAGTTGAAAAGTGAAAATTTAATAAACTAAATTTAGCATAACGAGTATATATATGGCTGGCAGCAGAAATCAGGATGAGGAAGAAATAAGAATATTCTCATCTTTTTTCACGATACTCAAGGTTGAAAGGGATAACAACATCCTTACTTTCAAAATACCTGAAAGTGAGTACAGCAGCAAAAAATTCGAGCAACTTTACAATGCCATGAAAGAAAGAGGGTTTTATTCATATACAAATGGAAAAGGGGAGATCATTTCTTTCAAGAAGGTAAATAACAAAAATAGAACATACCTGAAATTTCTACTTATAATCCTTACGATTCTATCCATAATATATGCAGGTTATTCATATTCAAACAGTTATTATTCCGGGATGAGACCTATTTCGATCTTATCACTGAGCATCCTTTACTTCGTTCTTCCAGTGATATCAATTCTCATAATGAGGGAATTACCGAAATATCTTATCATGAAGAGCAGGAAGCAGAAATACTCTATACCTCTTTTTGTCCCAAACCCATTTCTGATGGGAACAATGGGAATAATAAATGCACCTGATGAACCCTATATGAATTCCGATGATGAAATCCTGGCAGGGTTCTTTTCCCTCGTTACGGGTTTCATAATTTCAACTATTTTTCTAACCGTGGGATATCTCGGTTTATCATTATACACAGGTGCCAGCTATGTTACAAATGGAACAACAAGCATTATAAACATACCACTTCTCATCCAGATGATTACAGGTCATCTCATACCAAATTCTGGATTTCTGGACCCTATCAGCCTTGCAGGCTGGTCAGGGTTAATTTTCACATCATTCAATTCATTCCCAATTGGACTAATGGATGGTGGTATGATACTATCTGGATTTAACAGGTCTTTCAGAAAGAACGTTTCATATATTTTCATTACAATAATGATATTTATTTCTTTTACGTATCTTGCATGGTTGATTCTCCCAATGTTCCTTGCATTTCTTGGTATGGGAACAATTGAGCCAGTAGATACAAATTATCTGAGGGCGAGTAAGAAGGCATTTGTGGCCATAGGGATAGCAATGGCTCTTGCCATTATAGGCCTCACTCCCTATCCACTTCACCTATCCAGTCCAGAAATGGGCGTATTCTACAACGAACAGTGGGATGTTTCTTTGAACGGCTCTCACTCCATGAGCTATTATGATATAATCATATCAAATTATGGTCAGAATAGCATTAATCCGGGGTTTTCCGTGTCACCTGCAATGGGAATATCAATCTCAACAAATAACACTCTTATAAAGCCGGGGGAGATGAATACTTTCCATATAGGAATAAATACAACATCCGCTCCGGCCGGTTTAAACCGCGCTGATCTGAGGATCTATGTGGGCAGTTCCGATAGATCTATCTCTCTTATATTTTTTAAAATTGATCCAGCAGAAAATATAGAGATGCAGTATCCTTCAGCTTCCATATCTAACAGGACGGCATTTATAGAAAATGTGACAGTATATAACACTGTAAATGCGAATGTTTCTGAGAATATCCTAATTGGTGCGCCTCAAAGCTGGCATTACGATGTACTTGTTAGCAACACCACAAGGTTCACAAATTCTGTGCCACTGGAACAGAATGGATCCTATAGTTTTGGTACCTACCAGATCCAAAAGCCAACTCAGAATGGTCCAAGCTTTTTAAGTATCAGAATTTATTCAAAGTATCTGCCTGAATCGAACATTTATTTTGCTGTTTATAATAGCACTTATTACGGAAAAATGATGATAATGGAGAAGTGAACATATGAAGATAGGTTTCATGATAAATCCGAGAGCGGGTGAAGGTCTTTTTTACAGGACAAATGGATCAGATAGGTTAAGCACGAATTCAGATCAGAACTATTCCATATCCAGAGCCATGAGATTTCTGGATAATCTGAACAGGTATTATGTTTTCCTGACTGCATCAGGAAATATGGGAGAGGATGCGCTATTGACTTCTGGGTTTGATAACGTGGAAGTCATATATAAACACGGTGAAGTTACAGATCGCCAGGACACCATTAATTTTGTTCGTGAAGCAGAAAAGAGATGTGATATAATTCTTTTCGCAGGAGGAGATGGAACTGCTGGTGATATTCTATCTGTAAATCCTCAAATTCCTATTCTTGGAATTCCCGCAGGAATGAAGATGTACAGCTCTGTATTTGCCAAGGACCCAGAGGAGGCAGCAGAACTTCTGGATCAATTTGATTCAGGTAAAGCAGTCGTAGTAGATTCTCTCATAGAAGATGCAGATGAAGATAAAATGATGGAGGGAAAACTCCTGATTAAAAGAATTGGAACAGTCAGGTCAATATCATCTGAAACTCATTATCACGATCCAAAAATAGTCTCATATGAATGGACAGAAGATAGTATTACAGAATATGTTAAGGATACCATGGATTCTTCATATTACTTGATGGGGACTGGAACAACATGCAAGAGGATCATGGAGAATATGGGTATGAATACATCAATGTTTTCAGTAGATCTCATTAAGGACAAAAAACTAATAAAAAGTAATTATTTTCCTGAAGATTTAGACAAATTTGTAAAGGATGATGCAGAACTGAAAATAATTGTATCTCACTATGCAGGAAGTGGGTTCTTTCTGGGTAGAGGAAACAGACAGATCGACGCGAGGGCAATCAGGAGAGCCGGAAAAAAAAATATTATTATTATATCCTCCGAGACGAAATTATCAACAACAAAGGGATTAAGATTTGATGTGGATGGAATAAGTCCGGATTTTTTTGGAAAATATGTGAAAGTAATAGTAGGTTATGAAAGGTTTAGAATGATTCCGGTGCTTTAATAATACAGTTTAAATGTCTAATTTTAATGGCTGTTGGTTAAATGGAAAAAACATTTGCAGACCTTTCAAAATATGTTAAGAGATCACCGCCTTTCTGGCTATTGATAACTGTCCTTCTAATCATATTTTTTCTTGAATTTTTGAATTCAAGAAGTCTTTTAATGTCTTTTTTCATGATACCGGTTACCGCGGTTATTACAATAACAATAGACCAGCTATTCTCAAAATATTTTAAATCTCATCTCAATCTAAAGAAAAACCTCTTCCTCTTTGTGCTAACCTTCTTCATGTTCTTCATAATCCTCTTGCATGTTGTT
>JAKBQK010000571.1 GCA_021835265.1 Thermoplasmata archaeon | reverse complement strand
AACAGATAGCGAACGATCTTCAGGAGCGTTTTCCATCATAAGCGGGGATGGCCCAGCGGTACGGCGGTAGCCTGCTAAGCTATTTCTCATTAGAGAGCGAGGGTTCGAATCCCTCTCCCCGCGCTGTAATCTTTTAAGCGAATCTTATATTAAATATTCCTATGACAGAATAAAAGGTGTTTGTTTATATACTCACCGTATGGTTTTGGATCACCTTTTGAAATATAATAATGACAGGATAAATGTAAAGCATGATTATTTCCAGCTCATTTTCACGCTTGCCATTGCACACAGCACCTTTCGGTATGATTCTTTTATTCATGTGAATCCAAGCAGTAACGCATATTTTTTTCAAATGTTGTTGAATGGTCGATCATGGGATAAATGTATTTCATAATCGAAGCTAACTTCTGCAACTTCTAATCAGAGTCAAGAATATTTAGACTGAACACTTTAATTATTGCTCATTTGAACGAACACGCTCAACAATTAATCTAGCCACTTCAAAAGGTTCAAGACCCACTAGGTCAATATATCCGTCAACTGCAAAAACTCCGCTTATTTGAGAATTGTCAAACCTCATAAACATTATTGCTTGGTCGTTTTTGTTCATAATAATATTCCGAATCGCACGCCATTCCAGACCACACCATTTCTTTTGTTCGTATTCGGCACAAAGAAACACTACGATTAAACCTGAATTTATAAGATAAATCCGTTGAAGTAAAGTATCAAGATTAGGACGAGCTAATTGAGCTTGAAAATCGTCGTCGTAAAATACAGCACCTTTGCCAAGTCTTTTTTTAAGTTCAGAAGCTACTTTCGAGACATAAGTCCTTTTTTCGCCAGGAAATGATAGAGCTACCCTAAAGAGCATCTCATCAACACGCCCAATTATCTGTCCTTCTCCTTTATATCTAGGATCAACAAGATTTAATGAAGATAAGATTTCAAAAAGGTCCTCGTCTTTTACGGCCCAGTGAGTACGTGACATTTCTAATCTGCCGATGTCGAGATTGTTTTCATAAGGTTTAAGTTCAGAATAATTAAATGGTTTTATTCCCTCATCAAACTCAAATTCGATCAACAGTGTATGGCGGGATCTCTCTTTGATTTGCCTGATATACCCGACTCGAACTATCTTATCTACGCCCTCGTAAGCAAATAAGGTCGGAAAGGACTTTAGTTCTTCAATTGCCTTTGCGTTCAAATCAGCAAAACGTCTCCGAAAACTTTCCACTGTATACTCTAAGAACCTTTCACGATGAAATTCATAGGCATGAAGATCCCAAGAACCTTCTATTGCCGTAACTAAAAAATTATACATAATCTAATCCACTGTTGCCATTGTATGAACACACCTTCATTTATAATGTTTTAATCCTATGAAATATTATTGCACAATCCATGTAATGAGACATCACCTCATTAAGCAATGAAGGGGGTTTAGGGGATAACATTTCAGACATGCCCAGAAAAAAGTATCCGTTCGATTAAACATTATTTCAGACAATACGATCTAAAAAAAATTAATTAATTGTTACCATTCAACCCTATGGAAGCTTCAGAGAAAGTAGTAGAAAGTTATTTCAGATATGTGAAAGGATACTTCACAATTCCAAATCTAAGATGTAGGGGTCAAAAAGAAGTTGACCTAATAGGAATGAAGGAAAGTGATGGAAAAATTCAAAGAATTCATGTAGAAGTGAGCGTAACAACATCCGGTGAATTCAATAAAATAAACGCTAAGTCTTATTCTGAAGCTAAGAAAAAAACTAGAGGTGGATCTGCATCGGAGAGAGTTAAGATAGGTTACTTCACCGATAGCAAATTTAACGATTCAAATGTGTTGTCGACGCTAAAAGGTTATGGATTTTCAAAAGATAATTACGAAAAGATAATTGTATCATGGGACTGGGAACCGGCAGTATAACCCATTGCTAAAAAAAAGGAGATCAAGCTCCTAAGATTTAAGGATATACTGAAAGAGATGATGGATGTATTTGGAAAGAAGGAATCCTATTTCTCAGATGATACGGTCAGATTGCTGCAACTTCTAAAAAAAAGCAGGGTTTAATTGAAAGACCTTTGTGAAATTTAGCTTCTTCTTATATGATATGAGCAGGATTAATATTACTTCAAAAGAAGGTCACTCTATCTTCCTAACCACAATCTCCCCTTTTACATCATAAAACCCGATATGTTCTGATTCTGATACATTCAGTTTCTCTGCAATCTCTTTTGGCAAAGTGATCCTCAATGATGTGCCCCTGGAAGATGTCTTTGTTACGGCGATTAGTTTGTCTGACATTGGGAGGGTAATAAGTGGAATAAGTTAAATTTTGACTAAATATTCCCTTTTGCTTCAGATATAGTTGCAATTGATAAAGTTGATAATAATTTCATGGCTATAACTCTCAAGAAATTATCTTACAATTTGTCAACAATGGTATCCGTTCTCAAAGATACCTATGGATGCTATATGGCGAACACACCTTTTATAGGGTTCAGAATGAACCTTAATATAGGATATTGGAGATTGCTAGATGGGCATAATGGATTTTACATTCAGTACAGACGTTGTTGATCAGGTTATCAAGGAAATAGATAAAGCGAATAAGTACGTGCGCATAGCAGTCTTTCAGATACACAGGATAAGTGTTTTTGATGCTATCAAGAGGGCTCTAAACAGACATGTGAAGGTTGAAATATTGACACTGCCGTTTGACAGCATAAATGCGGACATACGAAGCCGTGTGAGCAGCAGTCTGGAGGAGGTTCGCGCTCTAGGCGCTGACCTGCATTTCAGTAGATGGAATATTGGGGACCCTGAAAGAACGACTACTGCGGTTGGAAGGTGGTACTCATATCACGGAAAATTCATAGTTACGGAAAACGCTGCAATTGCGCTATCTGCAAACATGATGGATGATGAGGAACTGGACGCTATTTTAAAATATGACGATCCAAGAAAGATCGAGGAGTTCAACTCTAAGTTTAATGAATTGATTGAATTGTTTGCGGAGGATGGTATAAGGGAACTCATAAGAAAGAACTATTCAGACCCTGAAAGCTTATTTTCTCCCCCACGAACTATCACCGAGGAAGGGGTAAGAAAACACTGGATTATAGACTACCCTTCCTCCATCTGCCCAAAAGTTGGCGAGATCAAAAACAAGCTGTATCTGGCGCCGCTGGACTTCAGGGCAAGAGACCTCTACAGCAAGGTTATGGCTGAAGCTAATGAATTTATATATGTCAGTACAGAGAGTTTCACGGATACTGACATAATGCCCCTTTTAATCACTCTTTCCGTTGGAAAAAAGAATATAAAAATACTTACTGGGAGCAATACACAGGATTTCAATGACAGAATCAGAAATTTGTATCCTCAGATGATTGCAAACAATGTGGAGATGCGTAAGCCTCCCTACCCTTTGCATGCTAAATTGTTGATCACTGACAAGAAACTCGTTGTAAGCTCTGTTAACCTCAATAAGATGAATCTTGGATTCGGGACAGCAAAGAAGTTCTGGAGGGGTAACACTGAATCTATCACCATAGAAGATAACGAATCCATCATACATGAAGCAAAACTGGCATTCGAGGAAATATTCTGGAGTTCACAATCAATTCTTGAATATTTTGCAGACAAAGAAAAGAGACTTGCAAAATCAATTTTTGAAGTGTTCAATGTTAGGGCAACTCCTGAAGTTAGGAAACTCTTTTCACAGGTCATCGTGAAATACGACGTTAGGCAAAAGAAACAGCTATATGAAATAGGGAGATACGCATCAATACTTCTCAGGAAGTATTCTTTCGGTAGGAATGTAGTTGATAAGTCGGATTTTGTTTCTGCAATGGTCTTACATTTCTTATCCGAACACAAACATTCCATGCCAGAGTTGACCGATAAAATCTTAGAAGTGAGTCCGGATATGGATACAGCTAGGGTGCTGGAAAGGCTTATCAATTACAAATTAATAGAAGCTGACGAAGGTTACTACAAAATAAACATTACCGAACTATTGGGGGAATGATCATGAGAGGGAACAGCGTGATAAACGATGATTGCTTGGCATTTTTGCGCAAAACACCGAAGAAGTCGTTTTCTCCAGTACTAACTTTTCTTGATCCTCCATTCAATCAAGGCAAAGATTACAGGGAAGCGGAGGATGATCTCCCAGAGGAACAGTACTGGAAAATGATGAGGGAAGTTTGTAAACTTGTGTTTAACCGAACGGTGGATGGTGGTTCAATTTACTTTATGCAAAGAGAAAAGAACACAAAATTAGTGATGGAAACTCTTGAAAAGACAGGTTGGAATTACCAGAACTTAATAATATGGAAAAAGAAGACGTCAGCAGTGCCACAGAACCATA
Source organism: Thermoplasmata archaeon (assembly GCA_021835265.1). The sequence goes on along the minus strand of JAKBQK010000571.1, from coordinate 1,591 downwards.
AGTATGGATTGAGCTATCAGATCATTGTTTATGCCACAAAAGGAACTTCTGCTAAAACGCTTCACAAGCTTCGAATAAATCCTCCTAGATTAGTAACTGAGAAATACGACCGTCCCAATGGAATGTATGTCACTGACGTATGGGATGACATTCGAGAATTGACATCTGGATATTTTGCAGGGGATGAGGCTATTAGACAAGAAAATGGCGAGAGATTTCACAAACAACAATCTCCAATCCACCTCTTACTAAGAATAATATTGTCCTCCAGCAATGTTGGAGACTTGATATTTGACCCGTTTGCGGGAACCGGAACTACTCTAGTGGTAGCGAAGCAGTTAAAGAGAAGGTACGTTGGGGTCGAGATGGACCCCATAAATGCCGAACAAATAAACAGAAGATTAGCTATTCTTAGAATAAGTGACAATATAGAGAAATACCGGAAGGTATACGCTTTTACAGAAAATCTTAATGAAATTTGGCCAACGAAAAATGCACAAATTGATAACTTAGACCTTATGGAAAGGAGCTTAGAAACCAAAAATTATTAACTAAGCTTAATATAATGATTTAAGTAAAGTAGTAGTACTCAATTTTGTGTAAGTTATTCGTGCGTGAAGATAAACCACGAAAAAAACCTTGTAAAAATAGAGACTTAAATTTACATAACGTTTATGACATTTAACGTTTTTCATTGAAAAAAGTTCAGTCTAGACCTCTTTCACAAATACTCTGATGCCTGAATCTTCCATCTTTTCAAGCAAAGACTTTGCCTTGTTCCACAAATTCGGATTAGACCTATGGTAGTACTTATCCAATACAGCGTAGACAGTGTGCCGACATATTTCGTACTTTGAAAATGTTTTGAGTCTTTCATAATCTTCTTTTATCGCTTCCAGTAAATTCCTCCTTCCATGCGCAACACCTTCTATCGAATATCTGAAGTATTTTGCCTCTCCACAGACGGACAACAATTCATCTTCCCGATCTTCCACTAAAAAATCTACATCAACCTTCTTTCCGAACTTATCCTGTACCTTAGCTAAATTACCATTATCAGAGAACACGTACCCATCAAAATTCTTAGGTGTCAAACGCATTTCAAGATGAAATTCATATCTGCCATCATCTCTTTCAGGATAAAAGAACCTGCCTAATTGAAACGGTACATCTGCTTCCTCCCAGCAAATGAAATGGTTATGAGCAAGATCCTCCTCATCTTTACTTTTTAAAAATTCCTTATTAGCACGATCGATTCGGTCAGATAGCGTTTTCCAAGAACCTTCTAGTCTTTTAATAACTTCATCTTTCGCCATAGATCCCAAACTGTGCACGGTTTATCTGTATATAGTTCTTTTTATAGTTTGAGAAGCTCTAACTTCACAAGTATATTGAATTTGTTGAAAAAGGTAGCGAGAAGAAATCCCCGCGCTGTCACCTCTTAAAAAATGGCTCTTCACACTTTTGTGTGGGTTGTTCTACGAAAGTCTTGCTCAAATTATCTGGATTCTACTAATTCTATATCAATTTCAATCGAGTGATAATCTATTCGAACAGATAACTTTTCTAGGAAGGCACAATTTATAGTGGA
>JAKBQK010000240.1 GCA_021835265.1 Thermoplasmata archaeon | reverse complement strand
CTAAAAAGTCAGCTAATAAAATCAGAAAAAATAGAATCTCTTGGTTATAAAATTAAATTTTCAGACATAAACATAGCAATGGAGGATGTACTGAGGAAAAAAGTTAACTGAATCCACTTTTTTTCACCTATTCTATGCTTTCGCCTCTGTTTCCGTAAAGAATATCATACATCTGGGAGAATATTCCTTTCTTTTCCCTCAACTCTGGGAAAGTTCCAGATTCAACAATCTTGCCGTCCTGTAGCACTATTATCTTATCTACCAGAGATATCATAGAGAATCTGTGTGTTATCAGAATAAGTGTTCTTTCACGGGCAAATTTTTCCAGACTCTGAAAGATAAATTTTTCGGAGTAGGGATCAATGTTTGATGTTGGTTCATCCATTATGATGATCTGTGGATCCCTGCATAATGCTCTCAGAATTGCTATTGCCTGTTTTTGTCCCTCTGATAGACTTCTCCCAAGTTCTCCGACGTTAGTTTCCATTCCCTCTGGTAACTTGTCAAAGATTCTTTTTAGGCTGAAATCGGAAGCAAGTTTTTCTATCTCTTTCTCTGATTTGTCAGGGGCAGCAATCTTTACATTCTCATATATGGTACCCCTGAAAAGGAATGGTTCCTGTAGTACCGGAGATATGAGGTTTCTGTAGGATTCTGTGTTAATTTCTGAAAGATTTCTCCCATCGACCAGTATCTCCCCAGTTTGTGGAGTATAAAACTTCATTATCAGGTTAGAAAGTGTGGTTTTCCCAGCCCCTGTGTGTCCAACAATTCCTATATTCTCGCCCTTCTTTATGGTGAGATTAATATTTTTGAGTGCATCTGAATCGTCATAGGCGAAGTTCACATCCTTCAGAACAATTGAATCATTGAGAGTTGATATATTTATCTCTCCCTCGGACTGAACTTCCTTCTTACTGTCTATAATTCCATAAATTCTTCCTACTCCTACAATAGACGACTGGTAAGAGTTATAGAGCTGTGAAAGCTGGATCACCGGGTCAAAGAACTCCTGAACGTAAAAGATGAATGAAACAAGGATACCAATTGAAATTAATCCTGCCTTCAACTGTATTGCTCCTGCCAGCACAACGATAGCTATTCCAGAATATTCAATTATTCTTACTATTGCACCGTACATTGAGGAAAGCCGTGATGCCCTGATGTTTGCATTAAGATTATCATTGTTGAGACTATCAAATCGTTCCTCTGTATATGATTCTACGTTGAATGCTTTTATGCTTCTTATGGATGATATATTTTCAGCAAGATTTCCCGTAATGGCTGCAATTGTCCTTCTTGTTCTAAGATAATTCTTCCTCACCTTTCCCTGAAGTGATATGGTGAACATAGAAAGGAAAGGAAGCACTATTAGGGCATAGAGTGTTAGGTTAAAATCAAGATATAGCATGATCGCTATTGATAGTATTACTGTTGTCATTCCAGAGACAACTGATGGGATCTGGAAGGTAAGAAACTCTCCAAGTGTTTCACCATCGTTTGTCATTCTGCTGATCAAAAAACCTGCCTTAACCTTGCTGAAAAATGATATAGGAACGTGCTGTATACTTTTGAATGATCTGTCCCTAAGATTTTTTACAGTACCCTGGGCAAGTATAGTTGAGCTTATTACCCTGAATCTATTAGATGCAAACTGTATCATCGCCAGTCCAATGAATAGAAGGCTGAAATCAAGTATAACCTTGAAGCTTCTATCAGCCACTCCGTTGACAGCATCCCCAATAGCAAGAGGAGAGAAGGTAGCTGCAATGGCCGTTATCATCACTGAAGCAATGAGTACCGCCGTTTGCTTTCTGTTTTTTGCCATGTCCTTTAAGAGTCTCTTAAGGGCCGCCCTTCCCTTTAGGGTTTTTATGTAAGTTTCCTCTATTTCTTCATAGGTTTGTTTCATTCTTGAACCCCTCTTTCTCCATTGCGTAATTTAATTCTTCAATATTTTCGAGCTGTCTTATTTCCCCATCCTCAAGCTCATAAACTGTTGTTGCATATTTCATAGCTGAGTATCTCAGGGACACGAGCACGACAGTAATGCCTTTTATGTTCTTCACGATCCTCGAGAAAATTGCTAGCTCAGTCTCTGGATCAACGCTTGAAGTGGCATCATCCAAAATCAGTATTCTTGGATTTGATGCTATTGCCCTTGCAAGTGCAACTCTCTGCCTCTGGCCTCCTGAAAGTGTTATGCCCCTTTCTCCAATAATTGTTGAATACCCCTCTGGGAGGTTCTGAATAAAGTCATCTATTCTTGCAATCTTAGCTGCCCTTTTGGCCATTTCTTCTGTTATTCCCTTTCTTCCAAATATTATATTTTCACTTATTGTTCCTGAGAGAAGACTTATTTCCTGAGGAACTATGGCGATATTCTTTCTCAAAGAAGAAAGTGGAATATCTTTTATGTTAACACCGCCGATAAAAATTTCTCCTTCAGACGGGTCTTCAAGTCTTGGTATGAGGTTAACAAGGGAACTTTTACCAGTACCTGTTTCACCTGTAAGGCATACAAATGACTCAGGTGGGATTTCTAAATCAATATTTCTTAAGATTTCTCTGTCTCCCCGCTTATATCTGATGTTCCTCATGCTTATACCGTTTCCTTTTGGGAAATCACCATCTGTTAAAACATCCTCATCAAGATCCCTGTCGAGTACCCCCTTTATCCTTCCTATTCCGGCTCTAGCATTTTCGGAAAATGCAATCAGCCTTCCAAGAAAACTTACTGGGAAAGTTACCATTGTAAATATATTTACAGCGGCTACCAGTCCACCAACATCGCTTCTAGCTATAATTGATACGTAGCCACCATAGAATATTACAGCAGTGGCAGATGCGCTTATTATAAATGGCATGAGGTTGTTGTAAAATCCCCTCAGGTTAGCCACTTCCATGTATTCCCCGTAATAAGTGTCTGTTATTCCTGTAAATCTATTTATCTGTGGCTCCTCCTGTAGGTATGATCTTACAGTTCTCTGTCCAGTGATGTCCTCCTGAATGCTTTCTGTCATAACTCCATATGTCTCCCTTATCTTCATCCAGTGAGGTCTCTGTTTCCTCTGGAACTTTATGCCTATAAAGATAAGAATTGGAACAGTTGCAAGAAAGAATAGAGAATAGAACACGTTGATGTAGAAGAGATAACCAACTGCAAATATTATTATCAGAATAGTTGGAATTAACTGGGATAGAGAATTCATAATGAAATTTCTGCTTGCATCAATATCCATCGTTGTTCTGGAGAGAAGATCACCAGACGTTTTATCCTGAAAGAATTTAGTCTTTTTCTTCACCATGCTATTTACAACCTTCTTTCTCAGGTTATAGGCGTATATCTGACTGGAGTATTGTGCTCCAAAGTTAACCACGAAAGAGGCAACTGCCGATAGCACTGCCAGAAGAAGAATGTATTCAATCTCCAGATAAATCGCATTGAAATTCTTAGATTCCAGGGAATCAATTATTGCTCCGATTATAATTGGGACAAGCAACCTTGTTGCAGTAGAGAGCACTGCAAACCCAATTATCAGGTAAATTACCCACTTCTTGTTCTTAAGGTATTCTCTTGAGAAGAGAAGAGGTTCAAACACTCCCTTTATTTTTTTCAAAAAACTTTTTTTATTATCATTCAAAATAGCCCTATATTATGACGTGAATTTTAAAGTTTTGTAGTTGATTCCAAAACTTTTATAATAGTGTAGAGATTAGAGCAGATCACTAAAACTTAAACGATTAAAATTTTCTACCGTGACGATCCGAAATGCTTATCATTCAAAACTTCTAATCCACAAGATGCTTACTATTAAATATATGAAATAAATTGATGAGTTATAAAACACGAAATAAAACTATGTAATCACAAACTTCATTAGGTCAACTACAACACGACAGAGAATTTAGATCCAAATATGAATATAAAATAAGAATATAAATATATATAAGTGACTCATAAAGGCTGAGTGAAAAGGTTTGAATTCAATGAAGTAGATGGGAGAAAAATACAGGAAAGATCTGTATTCTCTACATTTATAAAACCTTTTAATTCACTACAATTTAGTAAATTCAAATATAAGTAGATGGGTGAATATCTTCATGGCTGTAAACGAAAGCAATAAAATGAAATCGGAAAAGCTGAATAGAACTCAAGTTGCCCAGATCATTTCGGCATTCTCGGGATGGCTGATGGACGGTTATACATCAATAGCATACGTAGTTGTTGCTGTAACCATATCTGGTGTATTCTTTCCATCAAATTTTTCCGATTCTCTATTTCTGACATTTCTGGGTCTTGCAGTAGGAGCCCTTGCAAGATTTGTAGGATCAATAGCACTTGGAAACTTTCTTGGAGATAAGCTTGGGAGAAGAAAGATGTTATTGTACTCAATAGTAGGGTTTTCATTCTTTTCATTCCTGATTGCCTTCATTCCAACTTACCAGACCGCAGGATATGCTGCGACAGCAATACTTTACATACTCCTATTCTTAGTTGGTATTTTTGCAGGTGCGGAATATTCAGGAGGAACCGCACTTTCAATGGAAGCAATACCTCAGGGAAAAAGGGTAGCAGTAGGTGCTTTCGTACAGAGTGGTTATGGTGTTGGATACTTTATTCTTTTGCTTGTCGCGTCACTTATCCGGTCTTATTATGGTCCAGCACAGGCAAACGATCTTGTGTGGAGGGTCATATTTGCAACAACCATTATACCAGGAATAGTTGCTGTAATTATAAGGCTATTTACCCACGAGAGCCCTGTTTTCGATGAAATGAAATCCAGGAATGAAATTGAAAAAGTTCCCCTAGAAGGTACCATATTACAAACAAGAATTCTCGTTTCAGCCTTTTTGCTGGTGGCTGGCCTGCTACTGTTAAATACAATAACATTGAGTTTCTATCCCACATTTCTTGGGGAGCTGTATACGAAGATATCAGGATCTGCCGATGATCTTTATAATTCTTACATAAATCTCATATCACTCATAGGTGTCTGGATTGGCGGAGTTTTTGCATTTCTAATATTTAGAAGAAAATTGACAATGACTGTGTTTTCCATAATATTCCTGATATCATTAGTACCACTTTATTACCTTGTATTTTCTGGAAATCTTACACTAACCATTGTTGCATTTTCCATTCAGGCATTCATCGAAGCAGCAATATTCGCTTCCATACCTGCGTTCTTATCAGAGGTTTTCAGCAAGTCTCACAGAACTACATCAATCGGATTCATATACAACGGTGCTGCAATACCGGCAAGCTTTGGAATTTCTGCAGTAATATATTTCTCTTCAAAAAATCTGTTTGGTACAACTGGGCAATCATGGTTGGTCTTTCTGTTCATTGGAACAATCGTTCTTCTCATAGGATTACTACTATCAAAGGAGAGTTCAAACAAGCTTAAAGATCCTATTAACAACTGACATACTGAGGGAAAGGTTCTGATCCTTTAAATTCATCTTCTGAATCTCAGGGCATCTAGTACATAATCGGGAATACCAATTCTCCTGTCATCACTCATCATTAGCTCATTTTGATTATTGTCCTTCAGTACAATGATATCCGGAAGGAGAGAATTTTCTTCCAGAAATTTCAGGATATCGGGAGTTTCAAAAATCACCCTATTCAGAAAGTACCTTTTTCCAACTTCAAGATCTTTATATTTCAGATCTGCAGGAAGGAAAACGTCTCCATTGCTATTTGGTATTGGATTTCCATGAGGACATTTTTCGCAGTTAAATTTCTTACATGCGGCTAAAATAATCTCTTCCGTCATGCCATGCTCTATGCCCATTGCCTGATCATCAAGTTTGGACCACTTCATATTCAATCCTTTCCAGAGAAGTATCTCAGCAACTCTATGTTTCCTCAAAAACAGGTTGGCTTCTCTTTCACCTCCATCAGTGAGAGAATACTTTCCCCTATCTTTCCTTTTCACAAAGTTCTTATCAAGAAGTATCTTTATTTCATCGTAAACAG
>JAKBQK010000035.1 GCA_021835265.1 Thermoplasmata archaeon | reverse complement strand
GTTTGGTTATTCCCCTAAATTCCCATCACCACATTATCTGCTCTTTCTGATGAGGTATTTCTATCGCTATCATGATAATGAAGCAATTGATATGGTAAAAACAACTTTGGATCATATCTTAAACGGTGGCATCAATGATCAGATAGGTTTCGGTTTTCACCGATACTCAACGGATGCAGAATGGAAACTTCCTCATTTTGAAAAAATGCTGTATGACCAGGCCATGATCCTGGCAGCTCTATCGGAGGCTTTTCATGTTACAGGCAAGAAAGATTACAGCACCGCCATGACCAGAACAGTGGAATTCCTCAATAATGAAATGAGGGACATGTCAGGTGGTTATTATACCGCCCTGGATGCTGACAGTGAGGGCGAGGAGGGCAGGTTTTACACATGGACTGTTCCTGAATTGATCAGGGTTTTAGGGGAGGAGGATGCGGCACTGTTCTCGTATGTTTTCGGTTGCACTCCTGATGGAAACTATCATGAGGAGGCAACAGGCAGGCTCCTCGGCAGAAATATTCTCTTCAAGGAACATAACATAGATGAAGCTGCCGTTAAATTTGCAATTACTGAAGTTCAGGTCGAAGAAATAATAGAAAGATCCAGGAAAAAGCTCAAAAATGAAAGGGAGAAACGTATAAGACCTGGTAGAGACGAGAAAATAATTTCGGATATGAATGGTCTTCTTCTATGGGCCCTGGCAAAGGCATACAGGGTAACCAACGGCAAGGTCTTTATTGAATCCGCTTCAGGAATAGCTGAGTTCCTGTCAAAGAAAATGATAGACGGTAGTGGAAGAATTCTTCACAGATTTAGCCATTCCAGTGCAGAAATACCGGGCTTTGTGGATGACTATGCATTTTGCATTGCCGGTTTCATTGAACTTTACCAGGTTTCCGGCCACGACGAATACCTGCAAACAGCTAGGAAACTGCAATCCTATCAGGATAAGAATTTCTGGTCAAAGGAAGGCGGTTATTTCAATACAGAAATGACTGACGCACCGGTAAAGCTGAAAGAGTACCATGACGGTGCAATCCCAAGCGGAAATTCTTTTTCTCTTAACAACCTGTTATATTTTGCCACAGTTTTTGGGGATCCCGATATGATGAACAGAGCTGAGGAACTGGCAGAATCAATTGGTGAATCGATCACATCTTCCCCGTTTTACAGTCTTTTCATGATCTGCGGAATAGATTTTGCGCTGGGCCCTTCTTTCGATATCGTACTACCGAAAGACAACCTGGTTTCTAACAGAAAGAAGCTTTTAAAGAGTTACAATCCAAGACTGGTGCTTTCATACCCTTCGGCGGCAAGGGAGGATGTTACCAATGCCCTTAGAGAGAGCAACCAGAAGATCGTAGTCTGTACTCTAACAGAATGTCTCCCACCATTTGATTCTGTGGACGAAGTGCTTGAAACGATAAAGAAAAGGAATCCAGTTTAAGCGGAATCCTCAATTCTGTACTTCGAATGCCTGTGATAGATTACCATTGCCTCGCCAAGGAGCATTCCAGTAGTCAGTGTAAGTAAAACGGAAAAAATGACTACAAAATCGAGCTTGGGATAATATAGGAGCACCAGGATTTTTGCCGAAAAAAACATTGTCCAGAAAAAGGCAACTGCAATGGATCTGCGGTAATACATATTCCCCTTTTTTGAGAATATACGGACTTTCCTGCTGAACAGAACACCAAGCGCTATCCCCAGGATGGCGATTACAAGACTCAAATATATCTCAATTAGGGGAGAACCTATAAAAGTAACAAGAACGAACATTGAATACAGAACTGGCGTAAAAAACAACCTTGTATCTGAAAACTTCTCTCCAACAGCAGCTCTGGTAAGCCTATAGATAAAAAGAATCAGGATGAGCAAGAGGACGGCGTAAGCAGGGTATTTTATTGGGATATAACTTAAAATCTTATTGATCAGTGTGGTTTCGTTCAGTAATGGGGTGTTCATCTTTGATCAATAATCAGCCTTTGCCTAATATTGTTTTGGCTTGTAGTTTAAGACAAAAAAGGATAATATAGGTCTTGGATTTACCGAATCTATATGACCGACAAACTTGCAGAGGTTGAGATATCAAAAGATGGTGAAATTTACTACGCTAAGGTCATTCTTCCCTCCGGGGAGATTGTAACTCTGGAAAATGAAGATTTTGAAGAGGTTCTTGAACAGATAGCCAATGACCTGCAGGAGAGATTCAGTTCTTAGGCGGGGATGGCCCAGTGGTACGGCGGCAGCCTGCTAAGCTGTTTCTCTATGAGAGCGAGGGTTCGAATCCCTCTCCCCGCGCTTTAAACTTTTAAGCGAATATGTTCCTTAATATCCCTTCTATAGAAAAAAGACCCCTTCTTTACGTACTCTAGATATTGTTATTAATGACTTTTTCTCATATGTGGTTGCCGCGAAAGGAAAAGAGTCATGATAAATTCCCAATCATTTTCTGTTGGATCGTTTACCCTCAGTGATGTTTTTTTCAAGAGAATCCCGATGATTAATTTTTTATCTATTGGTGAAAACTTTTCAATTTTACAGCCGGCTTAGTGCTTAATCCTAAGTTAGCAATTTGATTCTGATCCTAATTCAAAACTGAGAAAGAATTTTTATATTATATCGTTGTGAGGTAATAAATGAAAAGCATTTTTGAAAATAAGAATTTAATTCCATATCACTGGAAAAATAGAGTCGGGTCAATTAAAGTAGCTTCTTTCATAATAGTTGTTACCGTTCTCTTAACATCGTCAGTTTTACTATTATACAATAATTATAATAACGAACAAGTAGGAAGAAGTTCCGATAATACGACAACACTGTTGCCAATGAGTAGGAATTTAAATTATCTTACTAATCCAAATTTACCTAAATCTATCACTCCAGTAGTCAAACCCAGGCCTACTTCTCATTTTGTTAAAGTAGCACCAGCAGAGATAAATCAGGTTAATGACCAAAGTAACTTATCGGTAAGTCCAACTTGTGAGTATTCTTCTGAACCTGCTCCAATGGGAATTGCGGATTACGGCTTGGGCAAACCAGGCTTTTTTGGATATTCTTCGTATGAGTACCAAACCCCTGCTTTTAAAGGTAAGGTCTTAATTAACTCCCTTTCAACTTATAATTCAAGTTTAAGCGGCGATCCATCTTACTTGACTTTCCAGATGAATGTAAATCTTGCTTTTAATGATGGAAGTAACTGCTACGTCTACTGGATTCAGGATGTTGCCTTTGTCAACACCGCTTCTCCACAATATATCTTCTTCATCGATAATGTATGGAATTATTCTTCACATGGGGCACAAATGCATCCCTCTTCTATTACTGGGAATGGTTCTTTATCATTATCTGGGTCTAATTGTTTCTACTATTCATATGCAAATTCATCTCTGCCTGGTAATGATCTGTCGATCAGTTTTCCAACAAGTATTCAGCTTCAGGTAGTTTCTGAAACTAGCGCAAATAACCAACCAGAAGTCGTTTTCCAATATAATGATGGCTACGGTTGGGTGACGTATGATAATGTTCTCTTTAAGTTTGCTAATAATCTTAATAATGACTTGGGTTTTGTTGTAGATGGTTCTACTTTGAACCCTGCTGGTCTTTATTTTGATGCGGAACTGATTATGGGTGGGCCTGGTGGAGGGACTAAAACCACCGACACTCAATCAAATGTTCAACTTTCACTCGAATATTGGAATGGAAATAACTTCCAAGATATATCTAACGCTTTCAATTATGGAAGTGATACGGCAGAAGGGATAAATGGAGTTGTTTCTACAGGAGAATATAACACAATCTCAGGGGTGTCGTATGCTTGTGCAACTAATGGAAATGGCACTTTGGGAGAGATATATGATAATCAAGTATTGGGCTGGCTCAATCTGTTTTCTAACATTCCTTACGGAGTCGCCTATATTGGAATAGAATCTCATTATTTTTCATGCGGATTCGCTAATTTTACCCTTGGACCTGGTACATATTCGGTCAATATCTACACGGCGCAGGGAACTGGAATTCTGGTTTGGAGCGGAACAGTGACGATTACTGCTGGTGAGGACACCAATATCTCCATCCCGCTAGTTTATTCTTTAACTCTTTCAGAAAGCGGATTGGCCGCAGGAAAAAATTGGTCAGCTACTATCCAGTCGGATACTCTCACTTCCAATACAAGTACATTGTGTTTCTTACTTCCTAATGGGCAATACACATTTTCTATTAAGGGTATATCTGGATACAAGGCGAACGTTTATGGCGGCAACGTTAACGTTAACAACGGCGATCAAACAGTGGTTATCACGTGGACTGTAGTGACTTATACAATTACCGTTGAACAAATAGGATTGCCTAACAGAGAATCATGGTGTTTTAAATTAGCCAATGGAACTGTTTTCAATGAAACAAATAGTTCATTTTCATTTGATGCTCCTAATGGAACTTACAACTACTCTGTAGGCACAAACGATAAGATCTACGAGCCTACAGAAATCAACAGCAACTTTTCTGTGAAAGGCGCTTCTAAAAACATTTCAATTCAGTTTATTCCAGTTCAATATTCTGTAAACTTCATTGCATCTGGTCTTCCAGGAGGAACTGAATGGTGGGTAAATTTTACAAATGGCAAAAGTTACGATAGTCTGGCCTCTTCGATTACGATATTTGAGGTCAATGGAACTTATACTTTTACGATTGCCACTTCAGATAAGTCTTACAAGGCGAATAGAGGCAATCTTACGGTTAATGGGACGAACTTAACTGAGCAGGTAATCTTTAGTGCGGTGAAGTTTTACATAACTTTTGAAGAAAATGGTCTGCCATCAGGATCTGTATGGTACGTAAATATATCGGGAGGTGTTTTTTCTGGCCCAATTTCATCTAGTACCTATGTTGTAGAACTAATAAATGGAACTTATTCATATACAGTCACAACAACTGCCAAAGGTTATCAATTCTCCGGGTCTAATTTCTCTGTAAATGGAATTTCTGTTACGGAGAACGTAAGCTTTTCAAAACCACTGACTTCTATATTGACTTCTGGTGTTGGTCTCTATGCAATAATTGCAGCAGTGGCTGTAGTTGCAACAGCAGGTGCCTCCTTGGTATTACTTCGAAAAAGGAAATAAAAATTATCTAATTTTCTTTTACCTTACCGCCTTATATCGTAGTTATTTTTAGTAATATTCATTCGTAAAGATTGTGTGAAATAGATTATCGAGATGATCGTTTACGCCGAATCCCAAATTGAAATATAAACCCAATAAGAGATTATTTCGTTTATCAATTATTTCCATTAGAATTGTGCACGATCATGTGCACAAATTGCTGTTATTTCTGGAATATTATGTCAAATCTTAATTGATGTAGTATTTATAAAATGGATTTTTGCAAAATCACATAAGAATGAAATTATGGATCTATCCTCCAAGTTTCCTCAAAGGTTGCAGTATTGATTCTAAGTTTCTCAAAGTAAGGTATGGCTTCCTCTCTCAGTTCTTTCCATCCTTCAGGCATATTCAGGTTCAGAGTAAAGAAAGTAGTATTCTTTAATTGCTCTTTCACCCTAATCAGAGATTAGTAACCGTCGAAGAATTTTGGATGGAATGCTACCGTGGCACCAAAGATAGGGTATGGACTTTCTGAAGATTCAGGGATTATCGTCTTGACCTTGGATATTGGCTTCACTTTGTGATCAAGGTAGAAAAAGTGCAGACTTACCCTCCCATTTAATTTCTGCAGCATCAGGAACTTTGGAGACAGTTCGTTCCCAAAAAATTCGCTATTTATGGGGTCTCCAACAAGATAAGCTCTGGCATTGGATGACGACATGCGATCTAATAAATTGCGGTCATATAAATTCTTCAGGTTCTATCGCAGAAATGACTATAAAATTCAATAATAAACAGATACATTTAACTAAAACGTACGAATGATTGTTGGTAGAAAACCAAATCATTGCGGCAGAACTAAAGAAAATTTTGAAAAGG
>JAKBQK010000037.1 GCA_021835265.1 Thermoplasmata archaeon | reverse complement strand
TTAATAAATTAAAGTCACTCCTAGGGGAGGATATTAGTAAAAGTATAGATCTTAGAGAAACGCTGAAGGGCTCTAAGCTTGATAATGTTACAGAAGAGTCAGCCGATGAATTTATAAGGGGCATAAAACAGGTTATGGGCGGTTTTGGAATGATTACTGAATTCTTCAGAAGAGTTCCGTTCGATGCCCTAAGTGAGGAACAGTCTGAGATCATGTACATAATGGGGATTTCAGAAAAGAATAAATTTGAATCAAAAAAGATAGAGTATATAAGAAACATTTGCAACATCCTTGAAAAGGAACCTGTGCTTATTTCAACTACGGATACATCAAAGGAGATGATCGGTGGATGCAGCGTAATAACTTTCAAGGAATTGCTTGAACTGGGAAGCCTGGAGAATTTCCAAAAGCGTATAGAGAAGATTAAAGAGAGCATTCAGTGAATGGAATTTATTGAGATCAGATCAAAAGAAAAACTAATGCTTGTCTGTTTTGGCATAAAGGGTCTTGTCTCAGATGGTAATGCAGTAAAGGAAAAGCTGGATTCCTTTAAACCAGAAGTAATAATGATGGGGATATCACCGGAAGAGGTTGAGGGCTTAAAGAATTTTGTTGACGATCCTTTTGAAATTGACATGAGTGATTATGAACTCATTTATGGAACTCTTCTTTCTCAGTTTGGCCCCGTTGAGGTTCCCCCACCAATTTTTACACAAACAATCATTTATGCAAAAGAGAATAATATTCCAGTCATAGGACTGGATGTTGATGAGGAAACATTCGGTACGAGATATGAGGAAGAGTATACAGTTTCTCAAATGGTTGGATATATCACTAAAAAAAGGAAACTCAAGAAGAGGAACTTCGACATGGAATCTCCTGAAAAATTTGTAATGCAGTGGAGAGCGGAAATTGAAAAGACCAGAGCCATGGGCAATATGGAGAAAATGAGAGAAGAGGCTATTTCTGAGAACCTTAACAAAATGTTCAAAGAAGGAACTGAAAGAAAATATTTTGCAATAATAGAGTATGAGTTTAATAACGAAGTAAAAAGAAAAACAAATTATGTGTGATCAAGAAGTCCCGCGAAAATAATGTATATTTCACTGCTTTCACTTCTTGATGCACCGGGCTTGGTGATATAGTTCCTTCTGAAGAATCCCTTGAACTGGTTCATGAATTCATTTGTATATTCTCCCTGAAACTGCTTTACCATAACGTTTCCCCCAATTCTTAGAACCTCCATGCCGTATTCAAGAATTGATGTGCATATGTTCACTGAAGATGCATGATCGAGTGAATGCTGCCCAGTAGTGTGTGACATAGCATCTGACAGAATAAGATCCATCTTTTTTCCATCCAGAAATTCCTTGATATCATTCCACGAAGATTCTCTGGTGACATCTCCCCTTATGGAATATGGCATTACATCTGATTTTTTTGCGCTTATATCAACGCAAAGCAAATATTCCGGAGTTCTTTCCATTAGAACATCTGTCCAGCCTCCAGGTGAGGACCCAATTTCCAGAATGTAATGAGCTCTTGACAGAATTTCAAATTTTCTGTCAATCTCTATGAGTTTATATGCAGCCCTGCTTCTATAACCAGCCTTTTTAGCCCTGTTATAGTAAATATCTTCTCTTTTTCTCATTGACCAGTTAGTTTCCTGTACTCTTCGGCTGTTAATGTGCCTTTTATTTCCTCATTTAGCTTAATTTTAACCAGCCATGAATTGTAGGGTTCCTGATTGATCAGCTCGGGTTTACTTTCCAGTTCCTTATTAACTGCAGTTATTTTTCCAGTAACAGGTGAGAAAACTTCCTCGGCGGATTTAACGGACTCAACAGTCAACAATGTATCCCCACTTTTAATTTCCTTTCCAACTTCTGGCAGATCTACATAGACTACATCTGTAAGCTGTTTCTGCGCAAAATCAGTTACTCCTATCTCAACTTCAGTGCCATTTGTTCTGACCCATTCGTGGGTTTTGGTGTATTTCAGATCCTCAGGAATATTACTCATAGAAGCGTATGAAATTAAGAGTAATTAAGTTTTTATTTAGAATGTGCTCAAAAAGATTTTTTTAAATTCAGCTTATATAATTTACTGAATCATGATTGGTTTTTGATTTTCCCTGAGTAACAACTTCATCTTCACCAAAATCAATGGCTATCAGGTTTGACACCGGAATCAATCTCAAAAGAACTTTTTTTTCGCCGGAAACCTTAAAGACGAGCGCACCTTCTTCACCTAAAATTGTGTATCCCACGAACTCACCATCGGTCTCCATGGGCTCATCTTTTCCGCTGTTTGATATTACCTTGTATTTTCCACCTTTTTTAATTTCAACCATATCCATTTTACTCAAAACCTCCAGTATATTCATAATTTTATTTTCTGTCAGCTTCAACTCTGAGCCATGGCGATTTAATTAATAAAAGTTTATACCTTTGGTTACGCCAGGCTTCTTTTGTAATGTTAAAACTATCCTATGGGAAATATTACTGTAACTAAATGGCAAGTTATTATAACGAAATCGTATTGGTAGGAAAGTGTGAATATTGGTAAATATAGACATACTAAAAAAAAGGGGTGGAATGGCAGTTATTGTTGCATCTGTTATCCCTGAGAAAGATTATGAGAATCAGATTAAGCTCATTTCAAAAAAACTCGATGACTTTCACTTTATTCCTGAGTTCAGGATGGACCTTTGGACAAATAATCAAAAGGATTCCATTGAAAAATACATGAAAATAGTAGATGATTATTCCCTTCCAAACATTTTCACCTTCAGGACAGAGGAGCTTTCTATTGCTGATGAAATTTATAAAATTCCCCTCAACCATGAAAACTCAATTCTGGACATTGACATATCCATAATCAGTAGAAACTCAATAAACTATCCACAAAATAGGACTATTCTGTCTTCGCATTTTCCCAATCCTTTGGAATTCAGGAATAGATTCGAAAAGCTTGCAAAGTACGGGAAAGTGGCAATTAAACTCGCTTCCACATTTGATAGCGAGAATATATTGGATATTCTCTGGTATGTCAAACATACAGATGGTGAGAGAATATTATCTATCGTTCCCCAGGGAAATGAAAATCAGAGTCTCAGAATAGTTTCTGCGCTTACTGTCAGTGACTTTATTTATTCGTCATTTGATAAACCTGTTATTGCTGGACAATACAGTATGGAATTACTATTCAAAATTCTCGAAATGATTTACTGAATGATTTTAACCCTTTGAATTATTATTTTTATATACCAGCAGCGATTGCAATTATACCAGTAGTTATGAGCTCTATTGCTATGGATGCAAGTAATAAACCCATTATTCTTGAAATGACTGTCGTTCCTGTTTTGCCTATTTTTGAGGCAATGGATGATGAGAAATAAAGAATAAAATATGATATAATAAACAAAATCACAAGTGCGATACCAAAACTAAATTTTAGCGGTATAGTATTTGCTTTTGCGTTAAGTAGTATGGCGGTTGTGATTGAACCGGGACCGGCAAGAAGTGGTGTTCCTATGGGCACTATTCCAACGTCTTCCTGTTGCTTTCCTTCCTGACTCTCCTCCCTTGTAAGTTTGGTATTTGAAGTCTTCCCCTGAAGCATGTCAAAAGCAACTTTGAAAAGCAGGATTCCACCCGCAACCTTGAAGTCGTTTATGTTAATTCCAAGTCCCTCAAAGATATAATACCCCACGAGAACAAAACCAACAATCATCCCTGAAGCCATATATATGCTTCTCCTGATCGTTATCATTTTCTCCTTTTTACTGTATCCATCTGTTAAAAAAACCAGTGTTGGAATTGCCCCTATGGGATTCATTATTGCGAACATGGCTGCAAGACTGTAACCTGCGAATTCGATCATTTCAACGATGGACAATGCTATAGCCATATCTTTCACTCTTATAATTATTGGTCTGGAATTACAAAACCCTCATGGTTTAATATATTTTTTTATTAATTTTATTTGATCCTCTGTGTCTGACAACGAATATTTCATTATCTGAAAAATCATATATACCTTAAATCGTTGTTGAATTATTGGAACAGATTAAGCTATCCCAGATTATAAAGAATAACCTCAGAGGAAATAGTGGATATTATATAATGAAGTTTATCACTGGACTTGAGATGAGCCTCGATGGATATTCAACGGAACATATTGTGTTTCCCTATTCTGAGAATCTTAAGATCATATCCTACCGAAGTAGAAAGGCCCCAAAGACAAGGGAAAATGACTTTCTTATAATGCCTGAAAATGTCTTTGCTAAATTAGCATCGGATATGGAAAATTCCGGATTTTATCCTTCATCTGTAGAGCTGGAAGGCGAGGAGGGAGAGTATTTTAGAACTTCCTCATCCAGAACCCTGATCTCATACGATGTTATCATTAAGTTTCTGAAAAATGGATTCAGCTTCAAAAGCTGTACATTCAGGAAAGACAAAACTTATTTCGGTGTAGACAGATTTTCAAGGATATGGTCAAATGATAGGGATATCATCTCTGTATTGGGTGAACTAACAGCACAGTACTTATCAGAAGCTCTTAAAAATTTTTACCTGAACAAAGGTGCGGAAACAAGCATTGAAAATGTGATATTAAGGCCATATATTTCAGATTACTCAGTCAGTAGCGAGATAGTGGAGAGATTGAAGCTGAGGCTTGGAAAAAGGAGAATTACCCTGATAAAAAGATTCAAGAATGGAGATACTTTAATTTATGCATATGCAAGTGACCAGTCCCACAGGATAGAGATGATCGTAAGGCAAAACAATATGAGTCTTGTGTCTATGAATTCAACTGATTTGAATACAGTAATTGAAATGAGTGAAATTGTTGAAAAAGCAGGAGGGGTGTTTGTTGGAATTAGATCCACTCTTAAGTGAGTTTCATAAGGAAGAGAAGGAAAGAAACAAACTTTACAGCGTGATTTCTGGTCTGTTTTCCTATCTGGAATCCTGTGATGTTACACCATTACAGATAAAGACCTTCAGGTGTGAAAGAGAGAGCTTTTCTATAGAAACTGTGGATAATAAGGGACAGGTTAGTGTATGGAACGGCTTCTCCGGAAAAATCAGGAAAACTTCTACTGATCCACTAACTTCAGCAAAGAGAATTGTTAATGTTTGCCTTGGAAAAAATGCTGGATTAGACAGCGATCCTTTTAAGAATTATCTTATTATTTCAGAAAGGAACAGATCAAAGGTTATTGAGAATTATTCAGGTCAGCAAAAGGAGGTTGAAATAGTTAACTTTTATCCGTTTCCATACTATGAGAAAATGCCAGTTTATGAGAAATTCTCCATACTTAGGTCGGTTATTGGAATAAGGAGGGCCATGTTAAGAAATGACTTAATTGCAGAAGTTACCAAAGAGACAATTAATAGAAGCCTTGGTATGAGCACCTATGATCTCTGGGAATCCATCAGCAAGATTTTAAGTGAAGGAGTTGAGGCAGGTCTTCTGGAAGAAACTTCAGAGGGCATAAAAATGGTTGGGTTTAAGTTTACCTCAAGAAGGAAATTCATGGAAATTTACGACAGATATTTTCTAAAGGTTAATAAGACAACACTCTATGATTTTTAGACCAAAGATTTATTGGATTTACTATGCAATCAGATATCCCAGAGCCATGCCAAGAAGTGGTGATACGACCCACATGATTACAATGATCAAAAATGGTCTTATCTGCATTGCCTTCGTTTTATAAGAAAGACCTGTCCCGAAGACACTTGATGTGAGTGTTTGAGTACTTGGAAGCGGCAGTGCGAAAAATGTGGCACCCTCCACCAGAATGCTTGATACGAGAAGCGATACGGTTGCATTCTGGTATCTCATGCCATACATATCCTGCGAAATCCTTCGGATAACTCCGCTGCTCATGAATGCAGCTCCTAGAAATATTGCAATTATCATTGTGGGGATGGTTAAGTATGATGACCTTTCAAGTGAGGCGAGAAGGCCAAAAGTGT
>JAKBQK010000034.1 GCA_021835265.1 Thermoplasmata archaeon | reverse complement strand
GCAAATAGTGGCATTTTTGTAAGTGGTACGTTGTCTCCACGATCCATTATGATCATTCTTATCACAACTATCGCAGCAATTGTTATGCCGATGAATATCATTTCCAGACCTATAACAGCCAGCCAGTTGTAAGCTCCGGCTCCGTAGGGGTTCAACTGAAGAGCAAGTGGAGGGTAAAAATACCATCTTGTGGATGTTCTTGATAAAAGTATGAATACGCCTCCGAGAAGATATATCCAGAATGCAGTGGATGAAATTGACCCATATTTATCAGCCTTTACCTTCAGGAATGAAGGCAGCAAATAATAGGCTATTCCCATTGCCCCCCCAAGTGCCCACATGTATATCATAAGTATTGAGTGTTCTGTTGTCAGAACGTCATAAAGCACTTCTCTTCCTGCAAAAAGGGTTGGATTTGGCTCAACGAGACTTACTCTCATCAGTAGCCCAAAAGATCCTGCAATGAAGAAGAATACAATTGCGCTCATGATATATCTCATTCCAATGCTCTTTGAGTCATTCAGAATAAAATTGTTTGGTGATAGGAAACCCCCCTTCCTTTTATTTTCTCTAAGATATGATCCGTAGTCGTAATAATTATTTTCGTTTGCTGCAACATCCGCCTCTGTTTTTGCATTCAGGTACTTGTAATACATGAAGAAAAGAATTGCAAAACCTATTGAGAGTATTAAGGACAGTTCAACAAGAAGTGTAGTTGATGACATTACTTAACCACCGTCAAATATCCTCTCATGAGGTAATGATCATATCCACAGTACTCCACACATTCGAATATAAATACACCCGTATGAACTGGTGTGAATGTTATTGTATTGTTCTGACCAGGTACTGCATAAATCTGGATGTCGAACTGCGCTATGTAAAGATCATGTATAACTGCAAACTGATGAGAACCTTTCGACGAACTCACAATTAAGGTGTATGTAGTATTAACGTGTATTGTCAATGAATCAGTACAGGTATGCGTCCCGGTGGCGTTTTCCTTTGTAAAGACCCAGGCCCATTGTTCTCCTGTTACATCAATAATATGATTGTTAGGATTTATGTTCGTGTGAGGAGTTTCTTTAGTTGCTATGGAGAAGGCAGGTAAGCCTGTTGTATAAATATTTAAGCCTGCTGCTGCCCCTAGCACAACCAATACACCTATAAGCCATAAAGCTTCAATTTTCATTTTCTTATTCATCTAAAATCCTCCCACTGATGACTCCTATCTCCTTTCTTAAATACTGGATAAAATAGTAAAAGACTTGTAAAGACCCCAGAAGCAATTCCTGCTCCATAGAAAGGAGAGGCGTAAGTTGCCTCGATCTGCCCTTGCGTCGTAGCTTCGTAACCTGTCAAGAATATTGTTAACAGGATACTACTCACAATTCCAACAATTATAGAAATAATGAGGAAAATAGTTACAACATTTGCCCCTTTGCTCATAAGTCACCAATTATTAATTTTTATTAATAGTTTATGTTTCGCTTCAGAATTTTTCAACCAGTTTTATTTTAAGAAAAAGCTCTATTTTCCTTGCTGTTTTTATATCTGGTTTAAGACTCCCTCTTTCAATTGCAGCAATAGATGTCCTTTTCTCCTTTATTTTGGCGGCAAATTCATCCTGAGTCATACCAGTTTTTTCCCTCGTTTCTCTTATCAGGACAGCGTAGTCTGGAACTATTTCAAGTTCATCAATATCAGCCTCTTTAGTGGTCTTTTTCCTTGGTTTTTGCTGTGGTATGAAAACAGGTTGGGCACTTATATTTGATTGGCTGTGGCTGGAAACGCTTTTGATAACTGGTTTATTCCTGTAATTCTCAAGTGGAGTTCCGAATTTCTCACAGTCATTGCATACAGCCATCACCGCGCCGTCAATTTTTACTTTCTTAAGGTGATCAGTCTTTTTGCCACATAATTCACATTCCATCTCTATTCACTCCCTCAATTTGTCATTTTCATTAAGTTTATTTACTTTTTTCCTTTTCTGGCATGTTTTATAGGACCGCACTACTTCAAATAAATCCATGACCCAGATAGACAAGGAAGGTAACTGAGAAAGCAAGCTCAATTATGTATATGTAAAAGTTCCATTTTAGGATGCTGTAGCCTGGTAGTGGAGGAACTGGCAATGAAGAAAAGACCGCAACCATTAAGCTTGAACCACTAATTATAATAAATATTTCACTCAGAGTACCAGAGCTAATGAATGAGAAGGCTGATAGAATGGCTCCAAGGACAATATTCATAAGGGGAGAACTAAGAGCTATTTTTCCCTCAATTTCGTTGTTAACTGAACCTATGACCCTGGTGCATCCTGGGAGTGATATAATAAAACCAAATATGGAAGTAACTAAGGCAAATATAATGCCTGAGGTAAACAGAGTAAAATTTATCCTGTATCCATACCTTTCAGAAAGAAACCTCATGCTGCCATAGCTTACTCCTATTGCGATTAAGGAGGAAAGGAATCCAACAGGAAGCAGCAGAAACAGGAATTTTTCTGGGGAGTAACCCGATATTATGTGTCTATAGGCAATGCTGAGAGCTAAACCAAGTACAATGAATGAAATCAAGAAATCTTCTTTAGCGGAATGATGCTGCCTGATGTTGAAATTCAGGATGTCCATTAAGCAAACCCACCATCAAGACTCTGCACCGCTGCCTTGAGCTTCAATGCCCCCCTTATTCCAAGATTGAATTTGACGCTGTATACAAATGGATTGGAATAGGGCATAGAAGCAGCCTGCTGTAATAATTTTATTGTAAGTGGGTCCTTTGGAACCTGACGAACCTTGAAGTGATAATATGAGTCATCAACGTAATCCTTGATCATCTTGACCAGTTCTATATCTTTTGAACCATTACCAAGAAAGAAAATTGGTAAGGTTAATTCTTCAACTGTAGTTATTCCGGTCTTTTTGTAAATGTTCTTCATTATTCTACATGATTCCTGCTCGAGATATTCCATATCAATACCCTCAAAACTCGAGGGTGCATTCAGAAATTCATATATTTCATCAATCATGTTCACCTTTATCTTTGTATACATAACTGCTTCCCTTTTGTCTAGAAACTTATTATGCTTGATACAGGCCTTCATTAATCTTTCAGAAAGAATAATTATTTCTGCCCTGTTTTCTGTGTTCTTCAAAATATTCATTAGATCGATGAACTTTTCCTGGGTAATCGTTTTCTGATGCTCTCGCGATAGTAGATTTTCAGCTATGTCAAAATTTTTTGTATTGATTAGAGTGAGTGCCACTGTTTCCGTTGAATCTGCGTTTAATAGATCAGGGAACATTTCATAGAGCTTTAACACGTCTTTGTAAAGACCATTGTTAAAATTTATTCTTTCCATTCTAGCAAGCACTTCAATTTTATCTGTTCTTTGAGTGTTCAATTTCAGGTACTGGAAACAATCAGTATTTGCCTCCTCAAATTTACCGGCCTCCGCTAGCTTTTCCATTAGAACCGTTATTATCCTTACATCTGCAGGGTTATTCCTGAAAAGCATGCGCAGTATTTCCAGACTATCGTTGCTTTTCTGCTCAGATATCATTCTCGAGGATATATCAAGTCCAAGACTTGTATTGCTTGTCTTCTTGAGAAGAGAGATCAATTGATTTTTAATTATCCTGTTTTCCCAGTATTTATCAACTATATTCTCCAGAACAGCCTCCATTGGTTCATCGATTTTTCCAATACCCTTAATGGTGTTTGCAAGTTTTTCGACGTTTCCAGATGCCTCATATAGTTTTAGAGTAAATGCTGACTTATTTTTTAGTTTTTCAATAAAAATTTCGGCTTCCTTAAATTTACCCTGCTCTAATAATGATTCTACAAGTCCACCAGTAGTTTCCTCCCTGGATTCTTCCTGAAGGCTCTTTCTAAAGAAATGTTCTGCTGACACAGGGTCCTTATTTACAAGGTAATAATCTCCAAGCATTGAATTTATTCCTGCAGGTAATTTTAGAGCTGCATACTCGTTTATAACACTATCCAGTTCTTCCTTGCTTCCGAAATCTTTCAAATCAATGATATAATTGATTTTATCCTGTTCCTCGCTCGTTCTCATTTTGCAGATCTTACTATCGAGGTTGATGATATCCAGCGTGTTATTCTCCCTCTTTCTGAACTTTCTAAGCACCCTCAATGCCTGCAGATTTTCAGTTCCAGAGAACTCTAGTAGATCGATAAAATTTAGTAATTTTGTCTCATCTATCTTTGATAATCTGTCGTATATTGATGCCCATGGAACGTGAAGTCCACCTCCATTATTGACTATTTCTTCAGTTTCTCTTATGACACTCTCAGCATCCATATCTTCAAGCCTCACCTGTAACAATAAAGCCCGGAAAGGGCTGGCCGAAAGTTGATTGTATGCAGATTCAAGTTTGCCTATCTTTCCCTTGGTCAGTTTTGCGTTATCCTCAGCCAGAACTGAATAAAAAGTAGTATATGGATCCTGATCCTTTATGACATTGAGAAGTATCGAGGATGCCTTATCATATTTCTTTTCCATTAATAAAATATTGAGTCGTGGATAATTGTAAATATTAATATCCTGATCAGGATTTATTCCATGTTGAGAAAGTATAAGATTTATTTTTGATTCAGCTTCTTCATACCTTATTGTGTCAAGATGCTTCCATAGTTCATTTAACCAAATAATATTGTTAAGAACTTCTCCTTCTATGAACCCCTGAATTGCAGCAACATCCTTCTCTTTAATTGTGTTACCGTAGACATAATCTCTTATAATTTCTAGATAAGACCTCATCTGAGAAGATAATTTGCCACTAATTGCGGAATAGCTTGACCATTTTTCGTTAGTTCTCATTGAGCCCAGTAAAGCACTATGAATTTTGTCGTTTACGTACTGAAAATCTATTAGAGATAGCGAATCAATGGCTTCGCTTATTCTTCCAGTTTCAATATTTGAGAGTAATATAAATAACAGAATTTCCTGATTGTTTCTATCTATGTTTTGTATATTGCTTATTTCCAGTATTTTATTCCACAATTTTTTGTTTTCAAGTTCCCTTAGTACTGTTACGATAAATGCAGAATCTTCAGGCGATTCTTTTATATATTTTATACATTTTTGGAAATATTCATTATCCTTACCTTCCTGTTTCGATATCTCTGCATCAAGCTTAAGCCCCAACCTGGAGTTTAAGGTTTCTCCTGTTGCCCTGGTAAGTATGTTTTTTGCCTTTTTGGAGTTACCTTCAAAGAGGTACAGCTGGGCTATGTAAAGTATGGATTTTTGTGAAAAATCCTGATTTGAGCCAAGAGATTCAATATAATCCAGTGCCTCTCTGTAATTTTTCATTTTCACACATGCTTCTACGAACGATTCTTCCAGCTGTTTTGTTGATCTTAAAAGGCTTTTTCTCTTTGCCAGGAATGAAACTATTAACTCCCATTCGCCTAACTTTCTCATTGCTTCAACATATAACTCTATGGCTTCCTGATTATTCTGAGATACTGAGATTACCCTTTGTAGTATTTCCATGGCCTTTTGGTATTCACCAACTTTAATGAAAAGAGAAGAAAGCCGGATAAGAGAACCTTCTTCTTTGAAATTATCTATATCTACCGTTTTCAGCAGTGAAACCAGAGAGGGTGTTTCCAGATTTAAATCGAGAGCTTCTAGATAATCAAGTATATATTCAGTATTTGTAGGATCTGCGATGGTAATAAGTTTTAGAAATTTCAAAAGTTCTCTCTTTCCATGACTCGTCCTGTAATTTTTTGTGATTTCCTTATTTATTACATATGAATTATTATCTATGTACTTTCTGAAAAGATTTTCGTCAAAAATACCATTAGCAGAAAGTAGAAGTGCAGCGTAATCCCAAAGGTTTGTAAGAGATGCTAACTCATTTACATTATCTATAATATCCTGAGAATTAAATAATTTTATATTTGATTTTAGATATTCCTTAGCTAGACCTGTGTTCTTCTCATTTACCAGCGCTTTGGTGTAAAATGATTGGATAATTTAGA
>JAKBQK010000010.1 GCA_021835265.1 Thermoplasmata archaeon | reverse complement strand
GATTTTATGAGACTCCAATAGCAGGTACGGTACCCAACCTCCAATTAAAACTATTGCCGCTTTGTATAAGTCTGAGAGTTCGCATCAACTTTATTGGAACACTTTTAGATGTGTTAATCAATTGATCTTCAAAGGCAGATGAAAAACGTGTCTTCAAGATATATCCTCCTCTTTGCTATTTATCTCAAGAATTTTTTCAGCCTGCTCTTGTCCCCGGCCTGGGTATGTGAATAGATCTACAAAAAGTTGGATGTTACTCACCACATTTATTCCTCTGATCTCCCTAAAATCCATAAATATTCCATCATCAAAGGGCTCAAAAATCCTAATATTGGCTCCAGAGCTTGTTGGTCTGAGGTCAAGTTTCTTCACTATCTCGTTTAGGTCTCCTGAGATATATACCCATACATCATTATATCGTACAAATGGTGATACTATTGAAGCTCCTGCCATTCCTGTGAATGAGTATTTCAGATTCAACTCATCTGCTGCCTTTGCAAGTTTTAATATTATCTCTTCTGGACTTCTTGCAAATGAGAAGAAAGCATTTGATCTACTCTTTTCTACTGTCCAGTTTGATGCCCAATTTTTTAGAAGCCTTTTTGAATCTTTTAATTTAATGCTCTTGTCCTCATCTCATGATACATAGCCTTTATCTTCAAGCTGATTCACAACAAAGTAAACACCGGCAGGGCTCATTCTGCACATATTGGCAAGTTCTGTGATCTTCCATTTCTTATTAGGATCATTGAGGATCGCTCTTAAAATGCGAGTTGCCTTACTAGCAAATATACCGCGATTGAGACGTTTCTCTGTTTTCCTCTCAGCGATGCTTATACGGTCTACCAATACTGAGTCAAATTGCAGGTATACGTCTCCTATTAAATCAATATAACCTATGTTTTCTGATTTAAGAATTTCCCTTGCTCTTTCACTAATGTAAGGGGCAACAAAAACAGGGTATATTCCTTTTTTAATTTTAGTTAAATTTTTAAGTTGATAAATGGACCTTTCGACAAACCTTGGCTCTCCATTGGATTTAACTTCAACAACTAGATTTTTCTTTTTGTTTCCAGTTAGAACCTTCACCATTATATTAGAATAACTCTTTTTGTCTATTGGTATTTCGTATGATATGTCCTCTATATCCATATTCGGTAGGAGAGATGGTAGTTTCTTAATGAATTCATTAATCGTTTCTTTTTCATTCATTGAATGTAATTTAGTAAATTCCAATTTTTTACCAAATGGTAAATTCATTGTTTTCATTTAAATGATTTGTATTTTTTACTACTCATCTAACAATGCAGATAGGGTTTGCCCTGACAATTCTAGAAAGAAAAGGAAAAACATCAAGAACAGGAAATGGAAAAAGAGGAGATCCGTTTTTTTTACTCATCAAGGCAGTCTTAGGTTAGGAGTTTCACCGACAGCATCAAATAATTTTGAATTCATTTAATGTGTTTATAATCTATGATATCTCACTTTTCCATACTCATGATCCATTGATCAGATGTGTCATGAAACAAGAGAAGCAATCCACCAGCTAAGTAAATTATGTTTAGACAATACAAATTCAATAGTGATTAATTATTCACATTGACTTTGTAACACAGCAAAAAATAGTCACTTAGAACTAACTACATATAACTTTGAAACTGCTTCTGGAAATATATATTGCAATAGAGATTAGTAATTGAGCATTTAAACAATTGATTGCTTTCTCTATTTCCTTTATATGATCTTGAAGTGGTTATGACACGTGATTATGGGAGCGTTATTTATAATTTAATATTTGGGCACCCAAATTTTTATCTTTACTTAATTCCTCCAGTAGTTTTTCAACTTCTAATATTAAAGATTCTGCGTCAATTTTGTCTATCTTTTAGAAAGATCGCACGTGGCTGTATTTCTTTAAGACCTGAGACTTTTAAGCTTCCTACTATAGATATTAGCCATTTTAGGCTCACAGAGTTCTTTTAGATTTTAGATGACTTCATGATGCGCCACAGAAGTCCCAGTTGTGTGGATACCTTTTGCAGTCATTGCTTCTCTAATTGCTAGGAACGCATACTAGTAAGATTTTTCAATGGGTGCTATAACTAAATTTTCTATGCGATTATCATCTGACATTTTAGACATCATTGAAATAAATTCAGATGAAAGCCTTAGCAAAGTTTTCGGTTGCATACTTTACATCTTTTTTTCTAATGTTAAAAAAGATCCTTTCAGAGCCACTTTCTCCGGAATCAATATTTTCGTTCAGGTAGTTCTAAATGTCAGAAATCTCTTTTGCATCTTTAACTGGAACCATATCTATTGAAGAATGTTGCTAGAATAGTATCACTGGTGACAAGATTTCTGACAGTTTTATTAATAAATATTTCAATTCTAACCATTTTAATCTAACTAAGACTAATTATGGCAATAACGTTTTAATATTTATATAAAATAAATGGAATACTACAAAACAAGTCTCATTAAATGCTACTCCAGAAGAGTTGCATAGCTTACGACTCTGTTTTGGATCTAGGGGGGATGAAAATGAATATGGAATGTAAAATGTGTGGGGGAAAGGTTATAGTTCCTGATGATGCTTTAAAAGGAGAAATTGTCAGTTGTGGAGATTGTGGACTGGATTATGAAATACAGGAAGAAAGTCCGGGAAAATTTTTTCTCAAGGTGGCAGAGGAGGTAAAGGAGGATTGGGGTGAATGAATAGCCCAGAATCTTACGGTTTCATTTCGTATATTAGTAAAGAAGTGATCACTATTTTCTGTTTAGAATGGGGAATTACTAATTGAAGACAGTAGCTATTGTTGGTGCATCGGGATATGTTGGAGGGGAACTACTGCGACTGCTTCTGATGCATCCTGAAGTCGAAGTCAAAGTTGCAACTTCACAACAGCATGCTGGGGAGTATGTTTTCAAAGCGCATCCTAATCTCAAAGGGTTCACTTCTATGAGATTTTCCAGGGACACCCCAGAAGAAGCTGCATCAAAAGTAGATATTGTTTTTATGGCGGTTCCACACGGATCATCCATTGAACATGTGCCTGGAATGTCTGAAATGGGAGTGAAGATTGTAGATATGAGTGCGGATTTCAGGTTTAGGAACCCGGCAGATTATCCAGTCTGGTATGGCTGGGAGCATCCAGCCCCTGACCTTCTCCAGAAATTTGTCTATGGCATGCCAGAACTTCACAGGGAGGAATTGAAGTCGGCACGTTTCATTTCTGTTCCAGGGTGCATTGCAAGCTCTTCGATTTATAGCATTGCACCACTTGCCAAGGCAGGATTTCTGGATGGAGTGGTGGTGATTGACGCTAAAATAGGTTCGTCGGGCTCAGGAAATAAGCCATCCATGGCGACTCACTTTTCAGAAAGGTACAATTCAGTAAGGATATACAGTCCATCAGGACATAGGCACATAGGAGAAATTGAGCAGGAACTTTCTATTATTTCAGGTACCAAAGTAACAGTTACTATGTCAGCACACTCAATTAACATGGTTCGAGGAATTCTAACTACAAGTAGTATATTTGTAGAGAGAGAGCCTAAAATTCAGAATATATGGAACGCTTACCGAACAATGTATGGAGAAGAACCATTTGTTAGGTTCATAATGGATCCAAGAGGGGTCTATAAATACCCTGATCCTAAACTTGTTGTAGGTTCAAATTTCATAGATCTTGGATTCGCTATTGATCGGCATGTAAAAAGGATAGTTGCTATTGGTTCAATAGATAACCTAATAAAGGGAGCAGCTGGAAACGCAATTCAATCAATGAATATTATGGAAGGATTTGATGAGAAAGAGGGGTTAATGATGTCTCCAATGCGGCTGGTGTAAATCGTGGTAATTGTTTTAAAGCTGGGAGGAAGTCTAATGAAAAATGGTATATCAGAAAGTTTTACCAAAGATTTCTCATCGAACAAAGATGATGAATATGTGATTGTCCATGGTGGAGGTCCTGCTGTCACCGATCTTTGTAAAAGGTTGAATATGGAGGCGAAATTTATTACTTCTCCCAGTGGAATAAGAAGTAGATACACAGATGCTCAAACGATGCAAACCTATATAATGAGTATGCGTGGAAGCATTAACGCGTCCATAGTTCTTGCACTGCAAAAGGCTGGAATGAAGTCCTTCGGTATGTCTGGTATCGATGGGCCCACGATTATTGCGGAGAGGAAAAAAAGGTTAATAGCGATGAATGAGAAGGGTAGGAAAATGTTCATTGATGGTGGATACACCGGTAAGATATTATCGGTAAATGGAACGTTCATTAAGTATCTTTTTTCTGAAAAAATCACCCCTGTAGTAGCGCCTATTGCGGTTGGACTGGAGCATGAACCTCTGAACGTAGATGGAGATAGAGCTGCATCAGCTATATCTGGGGAATTGAAAGCCACAAAGATGATCCTTTTAACGGACGTCGATGGTATAATTTTTAACGGAAAATTAGTGGAGAAACTTAATATGAAACAGGCTGTAAAAATGTTAAGACTGGTTGGGAATGGCATGGATAAAAAGATCATGGCCGCGATTGAATCCATAGAAGCTGGTACCAATGAGGTAATTATTGCCAATGGAAATAGACCAATGCCAATATCAGCCGCAATTAACACGAATATAAGGACGGTGATAACAAAATGATGAAAAACGGGCTTACTGAGGAGATTGAAGACCGTTACCTCGCGGGCACATATCAGAAAATACCAGTGGTTGCAGCCAGAGCTAAAGGGACAAAAATGTGGGATATGAACGGAAAGGAATATTTTGATTTTATGAGTGGGTATGGAGTCGCTATTCTTGGTCACTCAAATAATGCCATAACAGAGGCAATAAAAAAGCAAGTGGATGAAATATATATAACGCACACATCAGTTTACAGTCCTGCGAGGGCGAGATTTCTTAGAGAACTTATGAATGTTACACCGACGGGGCTAAACATGGCGTATCTTTCAAATAGCGGGGCGGAAGCCATAGAGGCGGCACTAAAAATAGCGGTTAAATCGACTAAAAGAAAAAAAATCATAAGCATGGAGAAGGGTTATCATGGAAAAACACTAGGTGCCCTCTCCATAACACATTCAGCAAAATACAGGAGTTCTTTTGAAGACATGCTGATCCCGGGTGTTGAATTTGTGAAATTTGGAGATTATGAACATGTTCATACTTTGTTAAAAAAGGAAGATGTTGCAGCCGTATTCATGGAACCAATTCAGGGAGAGGGTGGTATCAATCTCCCAGACCCTCAATTTCTCCCGTCTGTCAGGGAGGCTACATCCAGCTATGGAACACTCCTGGTAATGGACGAAATTCAATCCGGACTTGGAAGGACCGGAAAGATGTGGGCACACGAAAACTGGGGAATAACTCCGGATATAATGACAATAGGCAAGGGCATTGGAGGTGGAATACCAATGGGCGTAACAGTGGGAAAAAGAGAATTCGTTGAGTCACTTGGAATTGGGGAGCAGAGTTCTACAACTGGTGGAAATCCCTTATCATGTGCCGCAGGAGAAGTGGTAATAAAAGAACTAAGAAACGGGATGATAAAACGGGCCAGTGAAATGGGAAAATACACACTTCAAAGAATGAATGAGGAAACCGATTCCCATAGACTGGTATCACAGACCAGGGGTATTGGAATGATGCTTGCCATGGAACTTAGAGTAAGATTCGTTCCCATACTTATGGATATGATTGATCTTGGTCTCATTACATTGTACTCAGGAATAAACACAATAAGGATGCTGCCACCCTACACTGTCTCCAAGGAAGAGGTTGATCGTGCGATTGAAATACTAAAGACTGCACTCGATCAATATATAAAGAAGCAGGGGAGGAACGATCAAAAATGAATATTTCTATGATTTATGATACCGTCAGGTGGGAAGAAAAGGCGATTTTTAGGGCCGCTAACAGGAAAGGAATAGAATTGAAAATGTTAAATGTTAAGGACATTGATATGGACTTCGATAAGCCTTTACCCGATTATTATGGAAACATAACGCTGCAACGATGCACATCG
>JAKBQK010000345.1 GCA_021835265.1 Thermoplasmata archaeon | reverse complement strand
CGGTTCAGAATAAAAGAATTGATCCTAAATCAACAAGCTCCAGAATGATAGACCATATCGTGAAAGAATAACTCCTAAACTGGGAAACAGGAAGTGGAGAATGAGAAGAACGATGACAACAACTATGACGAATGAAATCAAGCTGACAATTAGGTAAGCGAGCCAGAATTTGAGCGATGAGCCAAAGCCTACCCTCACGTTCAATGTTGGTTTCAGAACCTTCCTTCTTTCAAGTTCAGCTATCAACTGTGAATCTGTCATTTCCTTTGAATCGGCCATATAATTCATGTCATGATTCAGTGGACTAATAACAGTTACGGCAATTTAATGTCACCTTAAATTTGGAAAATTCAACAGGCAAGATGTAATTGTCGATTACTGCACCTCTCTCGTAGGCCTCTCCTCGAGGGGTTGCGGTTCATCTGCGGAAGAACGGGAGTTTTTTTAAGATAACCCCCCAAGAACGTGTGTCAACACCTTTATATTTCCTAGTATTATGAATTCCAGTGGCAGGTAAAAAAGCAATAAACGTGGGATTATATGAAAGAACTTTTCAATATTAAGTCTACAAATTTCGAAACAATGGTAGTCCATGATAACGATTATGAAGTGGTTGCAGGGTAAAGCATTCTTCTCCACCCTAAGCAAGGTTGTAAAAGCGAAAATGAGGGAAAGCGGGTAGAGACATTAGGCTCATAAGGCTAAGACATATACTAACTGTTATTCCCTGCTCAGAAAGAGAGCGGTGGTGAACTGAACACGTTGGCATCTATCGTATACTTCTAGTTTGTTGCTTCACTCTCCCCTGAACGCGTCGTGGGTTCCAGATAGGGCTTTTGTAATCTTGCGTGAATCCCCCACCAATAGAAAGCTAATGACGTAACGGCGATAATTAGAGAGGTGATATCAAATGATATCAAATTGAGAGCTCCATCAGAACCTATGTATGATAGACCAACGATATAGAATATATAGACAATGAACCAAATTGAGTTTTTGAACTCTCCTCTAACCTTATAGACAAGTCCGAAGATCAATGCACCAGCAAGGATAAGTAAGGCAGTATATGGATCCGCTGGCCAACCGCTCCAAAAAATTACAAGTGAAATGAATATAAATGACACGGCTGCGAATATCGAGCCACCCTTTATTCTATATTCTGTTGTCTTTAATCTGCGAGATGATTCCATTGCAACGGGTATAACTGCAAATGAAAAATATTCCGCAGCTGTTATGTCGACTATTATGTGAAATATTCCAGGTGCAGGTGCAGATATAAACACAAGGACAGCGCCAATTATTGCGAAGGTAAACAGGGCCTTAGAAGGAATTGTATATTTTGTATTGAGCTCCTTAAGGTACTTGCTCACGATGCTGCTTCTGGCAGATGCAAATAAAATCCTGACTCCTCCTCCTAGATAAATATAGCCTGCCACAAATGGGCTCAAGATACCTGCAATAATAGCTGCACCAAGGAGAACATTAGATTTCAGCATTTGGCCAAGGAAAATATAAGGGTTACCAGGAATATTGCTTAGTGAACTCCAGCTACCTGGACTTATCCCAATCGCAGCCCAGTTCAGTGACCCAATTGTTGTGTATGTGAACAAAATAAAGAGAACCGTTTGAGAGATCAAAATAACTGCTAAAGCAAGAATTATTTTTCGTTTATTTCTTATTTCTTCAGCGAAATCTGGAACGAATCTCACTCCACTGAAGGCGAACATTGCCAGTGGCATAGCTACAAAAACGCCAGAGATTCCAAACGGCAAGAACCCTCCGTGGCCAACAAAATTACTGGAATTGAAGAACGCAATAACTAAGCCAATAGGTATAACTAGGAAAAGAATGAGTTTGATAATCCCTAAACTCAATGACGCTTGTCCCATCCTTTTTACTCCGAAATAATTGAACGGGATAAATGTCAGAACGAGAACAGTCCCCACTAAGCCCCCAAGTAATGTTGGATTACCCACGTTGTTTAGGAAACTATGAGTAAAATTATTCAAAGCTTCCACAACCGCTAGTGCCTCAAGCGGTGGGATTAACACATAATAAACTATGTTTGTCAGAGCAGATATTAGATTCAGGGATGCTCCATGAGTGTAAAGTAACCAACGAGCGGGACCTCCAGCTTCCGGGTGCGCCAGTGTCATTTCCCCAATTACAAGTGCAATTAACAGAAATCCAGTTCCACCAAATACCCAAGCTATAAAACTCCCAGAGCCTGCCACTGCTATCATACCAATTGGTGAGAACAATATTCCAGTTCCGAGCCCACCAAAAAGCGATAAGAATATTATTTGAACCGTCGACAAATCTGGCTTTAATCTCGAATTCGAGGACATCTGAAGATTATAGATTATTTTGTATTTAATTCTATTGAAAAGAAGGTTTTGCGTAATGAGCCTTAATTTTGCTTCAATTTTATCTGATTTACTTTCATTCAGATTGACAATCCACATCCTGCTTCCATAATCGTTCTGTGATTCGATACTATGCAACTTCAAGCGCATATCAACACGAATAGACGGCACTCTTCTCCCTTTCTACCCGTGCCCCAAGAGTGGTGACAATGATCAGATTGTAAATACCTATGACTTTCTATTAAGGATATAAAGTACCTTTCAGGAACTCTATTGGTGGTTCACATTTAAGTGAGCCTTCTGTTCTAAGTGTATACTTTTACCCTACCCAATTCCAACACAGGTCATGTCTTATCTTTAAAAGTTATAGGTCGATCCCCGGTTGCACTAATTTTTGGAATATACATATTGTTATGATTGTAATCTAAAGATATTTTATGAAAAAATGAAAGAGTAAAAAAATTAACCTATAAGTTTAAAAATCACTTAAAGGACATCTTAAAAGTCCTTTCAAAGATTGCAACACTCTCCATTATAGCCTTTTCAGTATGCGCAGTGGAAAGGGCGAAATGTAGACCCTGGGTATGTGGGATAAAAATTCCTTCAGACCTTAGTCTGTTCGCAAATTCGTTATATTTTTGAGGGTCAACACACTGAATGAAATCCCTCAAATCCCTTATTACTTTGCAGTTACAATTTGATTTAAGAAAATAGACTTGGAGAATGGAACCATATTGCTGCACGAGGACATTATCTGAAAGCAATGACAATTGTTCAGCCAGCTTCTTTGCCAAAGTATTTGTCCTCTTTAGAGCCAATCTGTCATTTCTCAAAGACATTTCAGCACTCTTTATAGCTACAGACGTTGACAGTCTGTGAGCATTCTGTGTACCAAAACTAAGGACTTTGCCCCACTCTAAAAGTTCCATAATGTCGTCTCTCCCTCCATATGCCGCGATCGGCATCCCAGCGCCTAATGCCTTTCCAAAAATTGTTAAGTCAGGCTTTAGGCTAAAATCTAGCTGAGCCCCAAGAGGGAATGTTCTAAAACCTGTCACGGTCTCATCAAGTATAAACGGTATGTCATATTCGTTCGAGATTTCTTGGACCTCTCTCAAATATCCTTCACTAGGTGGAATGACGCCTATATTTGCCATAACTGGTTCTGTTATGATACAGGCAATTTCATTCCTACTAATCTTAACTCTTCTTCTTAACTCCTCGACATTATTCCAAACAGTAACTAAATTAGTCGTTACCTCGTTAGGAAGACCGGAGCCTTCCGGTATAATCACTGGATCTCGCTCTGCACCTAATGTTGAATAAGGTTGTGGGTCGGTATTGTAGAGTAGATGATCGTACCAACCATGGTAATGACCCTCGAATTTGAGGATTTTTTTCTTAGAAGTAAACGCCCGAGCTAATCTTACTGCGGTCATAGATGCTTCTGTACCAGTGCTCACGAAACGGACTTTTTGAATAGATTGAAAATTGGATGTGATTATGTCAGCTAGTTGTGCTTCTTCTGGAATTGCCGTTGCAAAATGTGTACCTTCTGAGGCCTTTTTACTGATAATTTGAACCAGCTCTTTATTGGCATGGCCATGAATAAGGGTGCTATATGCCATCATATAATCGATATATCTGTTTTCATCAACATCCCATATTTCGTAACCCGAACCTTTCTTCATAAAGATTGGGTACGGCGAATAATAAGATGGTCCTCTCGAGGGAGAGCTAACAGCCTCTATCAGGTTCTCCTTTGCGGACTTATAAAGGTCTCTGGAATTATCAGTAACATATTTTTTATTCATTTTATTTAGACATTCTATTTAACTAATAGTTTTTTCGGTATTGTTTAAAAAGTTAGTACAATGATCTCCCCCAGTTCCTTAGTCCGAATCCCTTAGCATTTCTATAAACCTGTTTCCGCTGTCCCTTTGTCGAACATCTCTTGGCCCCCCAAAGCTAGGGGGTGCGATTATTTTGAAATCATACCCCATAAAAAAATATTCCTTATCCGTATTTAGGTTTTCAGTGTGGGAATTGAAGGGGCCATTGTCAACCTGACCGAAGTATATCAAATGTGGTAGTAACATCATTTATATCTGGAAGTCATATAAACGACAGATGCAATCAAGTCTTTCGACTATTTCTGAGGCGTCCAAGTGGGCAACCAAATATCTCAATCGTCCGGTCAATGTGTCAAACATTAGCTATTTGATCCAGTATGCCAAAATAGATAAGCACAAAGATGAGTATGGGAAGACGTTAGTTGACATTAACGAGCTTAAGGAGTATTACGACAGTTACATAATTCCTAGAGAAAATAGTTGGAAGCAAACATTGGGAGAAGATATAAACTGGCATCTTTCTTTTGATCAACTGCCTGAGTCTGTAAGAACCAAGCACGTACATAGATTGCACCCCTACAAAGGTAAATTTATCCCCCAGTTAGTCGAATATTTCATTGACAGTCACACTGATGAGTTCAAGACGGAAGTTTATTTCAGGCCAGGAGATATTTTGCTTGACCCATTCCTGGGCAGCGGAACTACTCTAGTGCAGGCTATGGAATTAGGCATTAATTCTATTGGAATAGACATATCTGAGTTCAACTGCCTGATATCCAAGGTCAAAACTGACAATTATGATTTGTTT
Organism: Thermoplasmata archaeon; assembly: GCA_021835265.1. Next base: position 1,019 of record JAKBQK010000345.1, on the reverse strand, counting down.
ACGATGCGCTTTAGACTCGAGGGTTCACTCCAAAAAATAGAAAATTTTGATATGAGGACATTCGACAATAGCTATGACGAAGAACTCAAAGAAAGAATATCAAGGTTTAACAGTACTTATTTTCCTGTTCCAGAATTCAAGAATAAAGTGAGAAAAGGTCTTGACGACGGTACTTATGGCCGAGAAAAATTGAACCAGTTTTTAATGGATAACTATGAATTCTTTCAAAATAACGGCGTCAAGAGTAAAGACGAAATGATCCCAGAAGATGAAATACAACCATTCATTTCGAGGTGGTTTACTAAGAGAATAAGGCAGGAAATATCATTCTATACCAACCTCATAAACAAAGAGACGGACCAGCAGATCGCGGATGTAATGAAAGTAATACTCAGCCGGTCTGTTAGATCTTGTCGAGCAACTACGCATTCTGATCTTGCTACGCTTAAGGAACCACAGTACGGACCATATTACTGTACCAAGCACTACAAAATATGTACACCAGTAAACACCATAGCCGATCACCTAAGAAAGTATACTCTTGACACTATCGAACGACTTGACGAATTTTCACGATTGAGAAGAGAGGGAGCTTCAGCCATAGTATTGCACGGTGACTCCAGAATTCTGAACATTGGAGATGCGTTACATAATACTAGCTTTGGGAAACTAACAAATTTCCAGGAAAACAAGATCAGTGGTATATTCACGTCCCCCCCATATGTAGGGCAGATAGATTATCACGAACAGCACGCATATGCATACGAAATGTTCGGTTTTAAAAGAGAAGACGAGAAAGAGATCGGACCAAAGTACAAGGGGGGAGGAAGGTATGCACAGATGGAATACTTAAACGGAATTTCGGAAGCCCTTAGAAATATAAGCAGATATGTCAAGAATGATGGTACTTATATTATAGTTGCAAATGACAAGTATAATCTATATCCAGAAATTGCAGAGGCTAGCAACCTAAAGGTAGTCAAAACATTCAAGAGGCCGGTGTTGAATAGAACTGAAAG
>JAKBQK010000515.1 GCA_021835265.1 Thermoplasmata archaeon | reverse complement strand
TCATCGAATATATTATATTATTGTCGCTTAATCTGGAAATATTCAATGCAGGGTCATTGACAGAACTGCTATAATTTCCAATTTTTTGTCCAGGTGTTACTGCAAGGGTTACATTTCCAGGAGTAAAGGAATAGTCATTTTTTTCATGAGGGTAATAGTTCCATCCGTATGGAACAAGACCTCCTGAATTGTTTACCGGTAAGAGCAGTTCAGGGTTGTTTAAACCATAAAATCCAGCTACTTTGCCACTTTCAGCAATAGAGCTCTGGAAATTTCCATAATAGGCAATCAATCTGAACGAAATATTATCGGGTAATAACTCTGTATAACCCTCGGGATAAATTGTTAAATTTGATGTGCCGACTCCAACTCTGTCGCCTGAAGAGGACCATAATAATCCATTGCCACCGGTCATATCATTGTATGTATAGATCCTGAAGTATACCGGTATGGAAGATGGCTGCCCACTTTGAGGAAAATAACTTAAAGTTACATTCATTGAGGTTATTGAATTATTGATCATGTAAGGGTTGGAAAAATCATTAACCGAAACTATGGAAAGAGGATTATGTGTTTCTTCCACATATCCATAATAGGTAACTCCAGAGGATATGAGAACAGCAACAAGAACAATTGATCCTGTTGATCTTGCTTTGATTAATTTCATGCCATTGGAGATGAGTTCCTTTAAAAAAATAGGGCGTTCTTTCCCTTCAACTCTCCTTTCGGATACCTTGGCAACCAGAGAATCAAAATAGTCGGGGAAGGCCACAACCATTATGAAAGGCCAATACATAATATAATTTAATAATAGTCTATAATAGAAGAAGAAAATGAGAACAGGGAAGGCCAGAAATGAATATTTCATCTTCTCATAATTTTTCAGATATAATACAAACAGAACCATGAACGCCATCAGCGTCAATACATAATAGACAAAAATTTCAACCGGGAAAAATCCAGCAAAGCTTAGGATCGAGATACCAATCCCATTTCCAATAACGGGCTGGGTTGCTATTCCAAGCACAGATGATGCCCATGAAATTGGTCCGGTTATTATAAAGGGGAGGTTCACCGCAAGAAATGTTAATCCTCCTGCAATAAGGTATTTTAGAACTTTGAGATAGCTTTTCAATTCTTCCTTATAAAGGAATATAAGGTAAAATGGTACTATGACAAGAATAGTTTGTTTAAAGCCAAAGGCCAAACCCAGAAAGATAGCACTGATGATGTAATTTTTCCTGAAGATATATGATAGAGCAAAAAACGTAATCCAAACGGCATCTGTAACACCGCCAAGTGCATAGTAAATTGCATCTATGTTAATCATGAAGATAAGTGCAGCATATGGGAAAAAATCAAGTTTGTTTATTTTGCTGAAATAGTAATAGGTAATAGGAAACAATGCCAGGTAAAAGGCTGATACAATGTAAAAAGGAGGAAACGAGAATAATGCTGAGGGTATAAACAAGATGACGGATAGTCCGGGATACTGGATATAGTTGATATGGCCCCCTTTGAGCTCAGGTGTTATATATGAACCGGGAAGGCCTGAAAAACTGAAGAAATTTGCCACATTAGGGTATATATATGGATTGACACCGTGCAAGAAAAGATAAGCTGAATAGTTATCGATTGCAATTTCATCCGTTCCAAAGACAGGATAAAATTGTGAAAAAGAAATGAACATTGCCAGTATCCCCGGAAGTATGGCAATAAGCATGGTTCTCTTTGCCCATTTTTCATCTACAAAACCATAGAACGCCAGGATGAAAAGTAACGCTGCACTGAAAAGGAGAATAAATAATCCTGTTAAACTAATGAGATTGATATAGCCTCCCTGACCCCAAAGCTGATTTCCAACGAAGATGTAGAAAGCACCAATGGCAATCATACTTCCTCTTCTGAGGATCTCAACACCGACTTTCTCAGATATTTCAGTATCAGCACTCATTTGTTTGCAAAGGACATTTTATAATATTATATAATAATTTTATTGTTGAATTTCTTTCTAAAATTATTGTAGTTCCACTTTTTTTGCGTTTTCATACGCTTTTAGAATTTTCTTTGTAACAGTCTCAGGATTATACTGCTTAGCCCATTCAATGCATCTATTTCTGGAGTTGGAAGTTTTTTCCAAATTCAAAAAATTATTACAGAGCGCCTTGATATCATCATATTTTTCTGCAAAGTGTACATCTTGGCAGTTATTGTATTCTTCATATACACCGAGTTTTGGCTCTGTAATAACCGGTGTACCGCAAATAAGAGATTCAAGAGGGATTAAACCAAATGCTTCATAATCAAACAGAAATAGTGTTGCAGAGGCGTTGGTTAGAATATCTCTTAATTTTTCATCAGTTACAAACCCAAGATACTTTTCGTTATTTATTTTTCTGCTTCCAAAGGCGATTATATTAATTCCATCTTTAGCTAGTTTTTCAATTATTTTCTTATGCTTCTCTGTAATGCTAACCGTTGGAATCGCAATATATCTTTTTTCAACATTTTTATAATTAAGTTGATCATTGAATACCTCAGAATCATAGAAATTCACCACTATCTTCGAATTTAATCCATAAAAATATGATAATGATTGTGTCGTCCATTTTGAATTTGCGGTTATGATATCAAACGATCTTATTCTTTTATCTTCAAACATTTGAAGTATGAAAAATATTGGGTAAAACAGAAAAGATGCTATTTTAAGTCTCCTACTTCTTTGAAACAAAAACATGCCATTTTCATGGAGTTCCATAATCGTTACCATTGTGATTGGTTTTTCTTTCTGTTTATCATTCTTTATGTATTGCCCAATCCATTTTCCCTCATTAGATGGAACTATGACAAAATCAAATTTAGAAGATGTATTTTCATGTAAGATTATATTTGATAGTTTACGATCAACTCCTTTAAGAAGTTGATACTTAATTGCAAATATAATCCCAAATCTTCCTTTTTTGATTTTTTTATGGAATTTTATTTTCATATCTGGGTTAATTTTCGTCAATTTTTCAAATATAGTCCATGTAATTTTCCATGTTATAATTGTTACAGCGTGTCCCTCTTTGATTAATTGGGAACTTAAAGTTAGAGCTGTTTTGTTACCTTCAATTTTATGTAAATAAGGAATAATTATTGCAATTCTTAGTTTATTCACAAAGGTGCATTTAAATTTTGAAGATAAGTATTATTGTATTTTCATAATGATAATGTACAAAATCCAGTGTATGCATAAATCATGAATCCTTAACTCGGAACCTCTTAGGGGGTAGTTCAGGTTTTAGTTCGAGTAATTCTTAGACTTCTTTGATCGTACTCCACAACTTGTGGAGTACGGGTCCGGGAAAGGTTGCTGATCTGATCTTTGAGTTTCGAACTCGCCAAATAGGTTAGCAACTTGCGGACCGACACCATGCCCTTGCACGAGGACGAATAGTAGAGTGTTTACCGGCCACACATTTCTAGGAATTACCGAGGTGGTAACATGAGATATTTAGGCATTGATGCACATAAACTTAGCGAATATATCTGTGTGACAGATAATGATGGAAAGATTGTAGAAGAATATAAGATGGATAACACAGAGGAGAACTGGACAGCTTTCATGAAGAAGTATGCCATAGATACAGAAATTGCAGTGGAAACTTCAACAACTGGGAAATATATTGCCCATATGTTAAGAGATAATGGATTCAACATTCACCTTGCAAATTCAAAGGAGTTAAAACTCATATCCAGTTCGAAGAAGAAGACTGACAAGAATGATGCCAGAATACTGGCAAGATTACTCCGTACAGGTGATCTTCCGGAATCATATCTTCCAACAAAGGAGATAGATGATATGAGAACTATGATAAGATACAGAAGATCGCTGGGTGAAGATATAACCGCCATAAAGAACCGGGTTCATGCAGTTCTAACACGGAATGGAATATCAATACCCTCATCAGATATATTTGGCAAACGATCCCTCAACATGATACTGGAATCCTCAAGGAGAATGTCAGATGCTGACAACATGGTTCTTACAGATCTCATATCACAGTTCAATGACATTAATGCACGTGTATCGAAGATACAGGATCAACTTGCATCAATTGGGAAGGGTGTTTCTATATCAAGAGGTTTTTGCCTCGTTAATCATGAATTCACAAAATTTTTTGATAGAATATTTTGAGCAATATTCCCTATCGTTTTCAATTAGACTTTCTGCTAAATCTCGAGAATTCAGTATTTCAAGAACAGCAATAGCAATGTTATCTGGAGTTCTGTCGGCCAATATTATTCCACCACCATTGTTTTTAATCTCTGAAAACAATTCCAAATTAGTTGCCACTATTGGTATTCCAAGTTTTATAAAAAATAGTGCCGAATAACTTGCATTATATCCTGAAATATATGGTAGTATAGCGATTGTTCGATATTTTTTTATAAGCTCTATTACTCTCTCCTCTTCTAAATATCCGACTAGCTTAACTCCGCTTCTATCCATTAAACTCATCAAATCCTCTTTATACTTAGGGCCTTCTTTAGTAGATAGAAAAACCTCATAAAAGTTTCCTACAATGATTGTCTCAATATTATCTAATTTATTCTTAATTTCTGGTAAAATATCTAGTCCCTTATAAGGGGCAATGTAACCCAAATTGAGCAAAAGAGGTTTTTTTTGAAAACCGTAACACTCCATTAGCATTTCAGTTTCGCTCGGAAATGGAAAATAATTTACATTGGTAAATCCATATTTATTCTTTAATACGTCGTGAAAAATTTTTGAAAACACAAAAATGTTATAGTCTTTGAGCATTTTGGTAGCTATATATCCCCCGAGTGGTAATAATTTGGAATTTGAATAACCAGAATATTCTAAATTAGAAGTATCTATGGAATCATGTAGTATTATTGATTGGGATGGATTTATTATAGAATATAATTTTAGCATGAGAAAATTTAAGAAATTTTTATATATTGATTTTCCAAATGAAGTAAACCCAAGATTAAATATAATTCCAATATTTCGATTCCATAATTTGAGCCAAAGGGAAAGTAAACCCTTCCATGTGGGATTGATCTCAATAAAATCAACAACTGCTTTTTTCTCAAACTCCGCTTTAAATTTCGAGCCAAAAGTACCGATACCACTTCCCCTAGGGGCATTTACTAGTATCGTTCTATAAAGAGATTTTCTGTCTATTTATCCTCACCATTTTTATATTCTTATCGTAAATAATTAACATTGTGATATTTACTTTTTCATTGAATATGTATTAACTTTATATTTTTTGAGATTATTAGGTGATGGTTAAAATAGACTAATTATTTTACGCTAACGTAGTGTCCAGAATTATGTGTAATATTAAGGATACCTCTCTCTGAACATATCTGTGATCTTGTATAATATTTTTAGCCAGTTCATGGAATCAGAACTGACTAAAAAGAATATATAATATCATCATCTATGATGAAGTGACATTAATGGATTATAAAATAATCGATAACAATAACACAAATTGTTTTGTTATTCCAGTTATGTATAAAGATGTATTCATAGAATCTCAATATTTTCAATTTATAGAACGTGAAGAGTTGGGAGACGTATTAATCATCGAAGATCATTCTACAAATTTTCATTTTTCGAAGAATATGAATTTTGGAATACAAAAAGCATTGGATAGTGGATATAAAATAATTACATTATCAACGGATAATATACAATTTTCAAATCCATTGAAGATAGTTGAAGCATATAAAACTATCAAACAGTTTAATGAGGCGATAGAGTTTGTATATGTTCCAAAATATCTGAATGGTTATATAAACAAGTTTTCCATAACTGATAGTAGCTTTGAGTATCTGTTTTTCTCTTCAGTGCTTAACAGGCTTCCAATATTTGCATTTAAGAGATGGTTACAGTTTAAGAAGAACGGACTTTCAAACTTTTTTATCTTTCGTAATAAAGCGTATGGTTTTTTAAACATTGAACCATTTAGCATATTTTCAAGATCAATATTGGAAAAATACAGATTTGACGAAAATATTAAGAATTCGTTGG
>JAKBQK010000510.1 GCA_021835265.1 Thermoplasmata archaeon | reverse complement strand
GCTGAAGGATAGGAGAAAGAATGCATTGCCAACGGAAAGAAGAGGTGAAAAGAATGAGTGAAAAGTTATATGGGTTGGATCAATTTTATACCGGCGATTTTGCACAAATCTTGACCAGCGTTTACACTTGAACCCTTCAGGTCCATGATTCCCTTTTCGCAAGGTCACGGTTCTCGTCTTTCCTGACCGAGTCAACTGCCTCATTCCCTTGGTACATGAGATGAAACCTGTCAAAGACAATCTTTCCATCTGCACCCGGCATATGTTCAAGAGTTGATGAAATGTACGGATTCCACATGTCCATCACGATAGTGATGTACATGTACCCTTTCCTATTTGATTTGTCATCTATTCCGATGATTCTTGGATGCGATGTCCTCTTGGACATTCCTCTCTTCACTGCGTGATGGATGATGTTCCACGCCTGGCACCATGAAATGTCCATTATCTGTGTGAAATTGTATATGTCCATATTCTGGAGCACCCTTATTGATCTTGATTCGAATCTAAGGGTGAACCTTGATCTCCTCTCAGAGAGAGGCATGAACGTCCCCCTTATGCCATGCACAGGACACTGTATTCTCTGCGGTCTTGCGTTTATGATTTTCTTGAATCCAATGCTGTCCAAATCCCTCCACATCCTTTCGCGGAGGTGATCGTATACCATGCATTCTCTTCTGCACTCAGGGAATGGGAGTTTCGCCCCTTTGTTGTGTGAAACATGAATCTCAACAATCTTCCTTGCTGAGTCGATGGAAACACTGTCGACCATCCGGGGGATATTTCAGCTCAAGGAGCTTTGAATATATCTGTGCAGCATCCTGCATGAAAATATAATGTCACCAAGGATAAAAATACCCACGCATTTCTAGGATGAATCCTAATTATAGACTATTTTCTAATAATGATCAACATACTCATTTAAAATATTTACTTCAGATTCGAAGACATTTCTCCAGCTTCTATGTAAATCCATGAATTTCAAAGTATCTCCGCTTAAGTACTGAAACTTATATTGCTCAGAAGTTAATTTTAATATCTTTTCTGCTTCAACTGCAGCATCCTCAACGTTTCCCTCATTAACCATTCGAACCGACCCCATATTTGAGAAGACTGATCTTATGGCTGGAATGTCATAAGTCACAGCAATGGTCCTACAGAAGACAGATTCGAGAATAGCCAAAGAAAATCCGTCCGCATGCGTAGGATTTAAAAATATTTTGGCACTTTGTATCGCTTTATATAAATCAGTTTCATTAAGAAAACCTTTGTATTCAACCTTTACGTTAAGCTTTCTGGCAGATTCAAAAAAAGTTCTCTTTTCATACTCAGAATAAAAATTTCCACATATCACCAGTTTCTTAGCTGGAAAATTGATTTTTGCAACAATTTGTGGTAGCTCCAATAATCCCTTGGCTGAGATCAACCTGCCAAAGAATATGATTGATCCGTTCTCTTTAACAACTTTTTGCTGGGTCAAATCAGTGCTATTTGCAGGAGTGAGGATTTTGAAATCGACCCTCTCACCGATTAAACTGTCGAGCTTTGTCATCATTATGGGTTCCTCGGACACACTTAATATGCATTTTAGCAAATTTGAGTTTGCATAGCGTTTAAATTGAACAATGGAAACGATATTCCGTAATTTTGGCAAAAGAAAAGAAAAAAGAATTCTCCGGCTCAAAGGTTGTCCATCTTCCTTAACCTTATATTCCGTAACATCGGAACCCACGAAAGGGTGAATCTGAAACAATATAACAAATGGTTTCTTAGTAAATTTAGCAATCTTAAAAGAAAGGACCCGAGAATAAAGACCACCAACGCAATAAACTATCTGAAATGTCCTATTTATTTTAAATCTATCATATATATACCTTTCTCTGTTTAAAAACATTTGCATATTTTGGTCTAAGAACGAGATTAAACTATCTGACGGTCCTAAAATGATCCTGACAATTTTGAGATGATTAGACACCCGTCTTACAATATCGTAAGTTTCATTGGCAAATACAGCACCCATACTCCTGATTTTGTTCAAGGATTCTAATACAGAGTTATATGCAAAATCAAGGTTATCGCCTCTATTATAAAGGAATTCACAAATATCACCCGTTGGTATTATGAGATTGACCTTAATGCCGTTTCTAATGTATTCTGGGATAAGTTTAGCTAGTCTTTTCATCCCACCCCCATAAGTTTCAAACGGAGCCCCCACTATGAGGATCTCTCTTAAATTTTCCCTCTGCACAGTTAACTCCTCTTTTTATAGAAAAGTCTTATAAATCTTCCCAAAGACCCTGACAAAGTAATCTGTAATTTATCGTTTATAAATATAAAGATTATTAGTAAACTAACGGGAATAGTAATAATATTGTACACGATTATAATAGAATCAAAGGCAGAAATATGGCTTAAATGATGCACACTTTCATAAACGTTTATGGTGACATTGTTATAAGTTGTTGTACCAGAACTATCACGAAATTCAGCAAAAAAGGTGTATTTACCTGGGACAGCTAATGTGAATATTGTTTTGTTTAGAAAGCTCGTTATTACAAAACCATTTGAACTTAATTGGAAGTAGTAGCCAGTATTGTCTTGATTCACATTGCCTGTAATAGTAATAACGAACACATTACCTTCAGGTAAAATGCTATAATTTAGTGTCGGCTCAACCTTTGGAATTATATCTTCATTTATGCTAGAATTCAGGTAATCGCCAGATGCGTTTGTTGTAATTAAATCAACAGAATATATTCCCGGCTCATCAAAAACATAACTTATATCCCGTCCATAAAGATATGTGTTGTTGATTAACCAGGTATAATTAGTCGGGAAAAAATTAAATGAGTAATCATTGAAATGAATTGGAATTCCAATTTGGCCAGGGTTATCGATAGGTACACCATCAATTCCAAGCTCGTGCAAACTCAACTGTCCAATTGAAAACGAGGGCATTTCACCATTATACGGGAGAGTCCTATAGTCAATCCAATAGATACTAACACTGTCATTTTTACTTGCGTGATTTGACATAAATCCAATATAATTCGGTCCGCTCAGATAAGTCCATTTTGCAGAATATTCACCAGTACGGTTTAACGTGGAGAACTCTTCAGTCTTATTATGCCATATGGTGAATGTTGCATTGGTGTTTAATGGATAACTTGTCAAATCATACATCGTATAAGGATACTCTCCCAATGAAATATGGTCTGTATTATTGTAATATCCCAATCCTGTTTGTCCATATGGGTAATAGCCAACTTCAACTAAACCATACGAAGAACCATTGACAATTAAATCGGGAAGGGCATAACTTCCATAAAAATCAATTGCACTGTTATTTTCATTGGGCATTGGTGCCTTGGTTACCATAATGGCACCAGCACCAAGTGACTTGACTGTGATTCCATTATTTACAGTATAATTTATGTTCTGAATCTGCCATATTGATGTACTAAGAGTATTTCCCTTAAAATTGTAATAGAAGGGAAAGACATTTGCTCCATTATCATATTGTCCGTAGGTCGTCGATAATTGTGGGGCTTCTCCAAGATAACCTGTGGATGAAAAAAAGGTATTACTTGTGTTATAAATGTTCATATATACTGTACGGTTAATTTCTCCGTTTAGTTTCAGAAAAATATCTGCCGCATTATTTTTTATATTCTCAATCCAGGCATATATAGGTATATTTCCATTGTAAAATAGAATATTACTGAAGTTAGGATTAATCATTTTTATATTAGCTCTTGAAATACTTATCAATTGCTCATATGTGGTGTTTTCATTAGGCTTAACTATTGATGGCAAAGTGATATTAATATCGACAGATTCACATGAGTTTCCGCCTGTTGTTATGACCGAGTACGGTTGGTTTAACGGTATGTTTTTTGTAATTATCGTTTTTCCTGCGCTATTGTTGGAGGTGCTGAAATTGATCGAAACATATAATGCATAATTACTCTGCTTGAACAGCGGCACATACATACTTGTTTCGTTTATTAGGTTTAAAAATGATCTTCCGCCTCCATTAATTGTAGTAGACGTTGAATAAATCGGTGCGGGTGAATTAATATTTACTATCACGATCATACTAATATTTAACTGCTGAAGGATAACTCTTAATTGTTTAATATTTCCATCTGCAAAGTTTCTTCCAAGATTACCGTACATAGTGGCATTGACGAATTCTGATGGATAACGTTGATAATAGGTCGGTAAACCAATGACATGAGAATTTGGAATTGCTGTGTATAACCAAGTGATAGTGGTAATGTTATTGGGTAAGATGAGTACGTTATTATTTTGGTCATTCCTGAGATTATTAATAACCTGCTGAAAGTAGTTGGGGATAGACAACTGTTCGGGGGACTGATTTGAGAGGATCTCTGAGGGCTGTTCGATTATAGGTGCAATCTCCACCACCAAGATTATAAATACTGCGGCAATAACGAGTATTTTTAAGAACTTACTCGAAGTACGATGTTTGAATAAATTAACATTGTTTAATCTGGATTTTAAAAAATTTAGTAACGATTCAATAAACTGTGCGAAGAATATTGCGTATATAAACGATAGCATGAAATTAAAGAAAACAGGGGAATCATATAGGTTTGTAATAGGGTACCCAAACAAAAATAAGAGTGTATGGTTATAAACCCCAAATTCAAATGTTATAATTATAAAGAATAAAAGCAAGAGAGAGATTAAAATTTGCTTTCTCCATCCCTTATAATTTATAGCATTGATAATTATAAAAAATACCAACGATAACCATATAAAACCAAACCAGCTATTTGTGTAACCATACTCATAAGCTGGCGCAGAAGGATATAAAATCATTGCAGCAACTGAATTCTGTATGTTATTCGATTGAAACACAAACGATGCATCATTGATCAGGCTGGTTTTATTTTGTTCGCTGATGATTGTGGAATGAGCAAATGAACTAAATTGAAAAAAATTAGTGTAAATCAAAGGAAACAATATTAGAATAAAGAAGGTAAATCCAATCAGGGTATAGGCTAAAGACTGTTTTCTATTATACTTCTTACTAAATATTGGTATTATTAAAAAAGAAAGAAAAATTGGGCCAATGAAAACAATTTGCGTCAATCCAACCAAGAAAAGATCGAAGACCAACATTATGAAGGAACATATTAGGTAACCAACTTTTTCGTATCTAAAATACCTGAGAAGAAAGAAAACAGATATCGGAAGAAAGAAAAATGGGAGCGCATATTCCCAGAAATTACTAAAAAGAATTGTAGAAGGTGAGACTACATAGAATATTGAACCTATTATACTGACTGTTCGATCGAAATGCATTTCTTTAAGAAGAAAATACATAGAAATTGAAACAATTGTATAGCAAAAGAAAATCTCTGCATTCCATACGTATCCCCAAGATGATCCGAACACGTGAAAAAGTATTATAGCGTCTATATTTGTCCAAGGATTAAATTGAGCTAGCGCCTGGCTAAAACTGGCATTGAGGTTATATATACCTATGTCACCGTATACCATCGGCTGCTTTAGTAGGTAGGAATGATATAACAAATATAACAACAAGACGACGCATATCTCGATAAGGAGTAAATTAAATATGTTACTCTTTATTTGTGAAGTCCTGTTACGTACCATTTTAGCATTCCGGTTAATACAGCGAATAATTTAAGCTTAACTCACGAAGTTTTACGTAATATGTCCAGATAGATATTAAGTTTCGATACAAGTTCATTGGCTTTCTTTGGTATTTCGCTGACGATCTCTGATCTCTCCATCCTGCAGACCTTGATCCTTGAAAGTATGAGAAGAACATCCCTTACACTGTATTTTCCATCTATCATGTTCAGGATCTGGAAGTGCAGATACAGCGAGAGAAGGTTCAGGAACGTGTATGTGAAAAGTGAATTGTCCAGAACTGTGAGAAACAGTACATTGATTGATCCGAGCCATCACAGAACTGGAACACCATGATAATAATATTATACTAAGAGAAAGATACAAACAGAGCATGCGAAAAGCGGTTTTCCGGATCATGGAGG
>JAKBQK010000574.1 GCA_021835265.1 Thermoplasmata archaeon | reverse complement strand
CTTAACCATATCCAAATTATCATTTAACAAACTACTATGAATGACTTCTAATCCAAAAATATCGATTTTATGCGGTTTGTTTGAATCAATTACATCAGCAATTCTCTGGCAAGAGTTCCACTCTTTTTCTTCTGCTCTATGGCCATAATTAATGTGTAGTGGATAAATTTCATAACCATACTTTTTCAGTAAAAGCATCATTGATGAGGAATCAAGTCCCCCCGATACTAAACATACAACCTTCAATACGTTCCCTCCCTAGCATAATGCCATAGCAAGCTATCAAGCAACCTAGGTGAAATTCCAATCTTATCGGATAAATCGAGAAATTTCCTTTCAACATTAAGATATGCTTTTTGAGAAAGAATTCTTTTTTGGTTGTGCGAGTAGAAATCTGGGAACAAAAATCTCATTACATGACTATCCAATACGGCCAATCGATCAGAGAAACCAATATTTTTCAAAAACATTGAGGCCTCTTTCATTCCAATTCCTGGTAGAAATCTTACAATTTCGGCTCTGAGTTCATCGATTTCATCGAATTCGGCCAAGAGGATATGAAGTCCGCCATATCTATCTCTAATCACCAACCCTGACTTATACAGATGTTTTGCCCGCAAACTGGGATATCTATACACCCTAAACTCATCGTTTCTTTTTTTTGGTAGATAAATAGACCTCCTCAATTCTTTGAGAATTCTATCTGGGGTAATTTCTGTAAAGGAATTGTAGTCTATAAGTTCTCGATTGATTAATTGCAATAGTGCTGAATAGGCAGTTTCGAAATTTATATTACTAGATAATATGCAGAGAACGATTTCTTCCCATAATCTATTGTCACACATTCGTAACCAATACTTATAAGGTGTGTTAAGCCTCAATGAATTTGGGAATTGGCCTAATAGCAGTCTAATCCTAACCTCAATATCTCCTGAATCTGCAATATTCTGCATTTATAAGTTCAACCACCATTGTGTACATAAAATTTTACATCGCTCATATAAAATTATAAGGAAGAAATGCATTTAAAAACGATTAAAGAAATCAAACGTAGGCATATTCTATGGAACCAAAGATGAAGGAATATTTGGAAAAATTCTTTAAGCTCTGCTACGCCAGACTGGATACTGGTAACGAGTTATATGGAGATAGATACAAAAGGTTAGATTTATTCGAGCAAATTGAGGAGGAGCTTGCAGATGTGGCCAACTATGCATTAATGCAATATATAAAAATTTTAGAACTTAAGGAAAAAGTTTCAAGACTATAAGATTAGATAATTGATTCTTCTAACTGCCTGAATAAAGGAGTTCCGAGGTACACTTGCACGTAGTCTTTTAACGTACATTCTTTAATCATGTACTGCAGTTTTTCAACATGCTGCTGGTAAAATAATAAATTGTGAAGTAGTGCCCGATTGATATAAGATTTTTCTTCCATTGAGCAAGCCTCACAGTGGCATCCGATAAGGTCCAATTGTGAAAAGTCAAAAATCTTATTCTCATTCTTTTCAAAGATGTTGCTAGTCCAATCTATACTATCAAAGGTATCAGCACCGCAATAAGCATATAATGCCATTGAAATCGGGTTTCCACATCCAAGGATATGCAATAGAAATTTTTCGCTCCTTTCTCTGAGCTTGTGTGTTATTTGCATTATGTTTCTTCCTCTTTCTAACACTGAAGCTCCGCATTCTCGCTCAGGAATTGCAATTATTCTGCTTTGTTCATTTCCCAGTGAAGATGCGTATTTTGAAACGATGCCTATAAGCTCTTCTGGTGTTCTGCCATGAAGTATCTCTAGGGGTACGCCGTTTGTTATCACATCGCGTGATTCCCTAATTCTCGTTATCAACTCAGAATATAGATCAAGCTCTCTAGGTAGAATATTAGGGGAAAAATCAAATGTAGCATAAAAATCAGCATCTACTTTTTCCAAAGTATCTCTATATTCCTTAAATGTCCAGGTTTTATCACTCTTCCAATAACTCTCGAAAACACCGGAATCCATCATCACAAAATTTCCAGTTCGAGAATATTGGCTTACTTCACCGACCGACTTATTTTCATGCAAGCGTTCATCCTTATTTATATCATATGAAGAGAGTAACATTTTACCATATTTCTTTTCAATAATGAAATCAAACAACTCTTTAACATCAAAGGGTTGGAGACTTGATATAGCTGGAAAATATGCTGGAGTTACCAACTCTTTATCGCCGATCCTTACAACAGCCATTCGTGACAGGTTGCTACTTTTGTATTTAATATCCACTTCCATTCCTTATCATCTCGTCATGTAGGGTTTGATGTAAAGATATCTTCATCCCCATTTGTTTTAGACCACTTTCTCTTGATAACAGTGTTAATACCACCACGAACATTTACCTGCAATTCCACATATATCCGTCTTGGTTCTATTGATTTTATGAGATCATCTGTGATCTTATTAATCAATTCTTCATGTAGAATTTCAATGTTTCTAAATGAGGAAAAGTAATACTTCAGGGATTTAAGTTCCACCAAACTTTCCTCTGGTTCATACGTAATCTTAATGGTATAGAAATCAGGCAACTTTGATTCGGGACAAACCGCAGTCAATTCTGCAAAAGTGTGTTCACAGAGATACTTCTTATCCGGATTCTTGTTATCTTTTACATTCAGACTTGTTAAATCCATTTAATTGGCAACGAATAGTCTCATAATATATTTATCATAGCTTAAAATAAGTTATGATGAAAGGATTGCCCATTTATGAAACAAAAATACTGTTCAGATCTAATCGCCTGTGCAGCTCCTACCTACCTCCTATACTGGTATCTCACTCTTCAATTTTCTTGAAATAACCATTTAACGCCTGAAATGCAAAGATTGCGGGTTCTGGTTCAGATACGCCTTACGTTGACGCGATTCTGTCTGATAGGCTTTGGTTTTCTATAAATTTGGAAAGCGAAGGGCCCATTTCTTATGAGAAAGTTCATGTCTTCCGTGGTAGGCCTTTTTAGACTTATTAGTATGCAAACCATTGGACTTCTATTAGTGATGATTGGATGACTTGTTCATCAAACAATCTCATTGATTAATCGCTCTTCTATTTTAAAATAGTGTCTTCTGCGCAAATTTATTCGACTCTATTTTAGCTCTAATCTCGTAAGAATTTTTTCATAAGCCTCGTTTATTTCTTTCATTCTGTCTTGGGAAATACCAGTATTTGTGTCCGGATGGAACTGTTTTGCCAGTTCTCTATAAGCAGCCTTAACTAATCCAATGTTGGTAGTTGGGATGATGCCCAGCACCCTGAAGTATCTTTCGTCATCTGGTTCCTTTCTTAGTCTCTCCCTATTATTTCCATTAGTTGCCGTACCTTCATGGTACACATGAGTAATTCCAGTACCGTCTTTTGGCATTCCACACTCTCTTGCAGCTGATGCCAATGGCCTCAACAATCTGGAGATATCTTCTCTCCTCGTCTTTGCTCCACATATGAATTCAGAACGTGCAAAATGGCCATTTCCTTTAATAAAAACCAGGAGAAGATCTATTTCCTCAACATTTTCTCTGGTA
Source organism: Thermoplasmata archaeon (assembly GCA_021835265.1). The sequence continues at coordinate 2,514 of JAKBQK010000574.1, read as the reverse complement.
AATTTCCAGGCGATATTGTGCACTCCAAGTGTTTTTTGATAAATGTCGGGAAAACTCCCAATTTTAGCACCTTCAATTGTCCAAGTATTCCCACTTTTTGGAGTAGGTGTCATAAAATAAGAATAGACGTACAATTCTATTCTTCTTGATGCTATCTTTCCAGTATCGTATTTAAAAGTAACTGCCCCTGACTTATTGAAAAAATTCAGCTGCGCCTCCTGAAAAACTGTAAAAGGAACCTTGTCCACTTTTGTCACCTTCACTGATCAGACCGTCTGTTCAGAGCTGGCTTCCATCGAATTACATATATACCTATAAATAACAATATGATGTAAATCACAGAAAAAAATATGGTGAGGCTGATAATATTGGACACTATCCCTACCTCTGCGAAGAATATTGCCCCCAATATTCCAAGAACAGCAAAAGGATAAGCAATAATCCTTTGGGCAAGCCTCTTTTTATCGGTCATATAAAAAACAATCCCTATAATAAAAACAAGAACAAAGACAAGGAGATAGAGAACATTAAGAACAATGTATCCAAAAGGGGAGGCTACCACAACTAAGCAAGAAAGTCCTTCTATAAATTATTTACCTGCCCATCTGTTATCTTTGGGGATAACATTAAAGAAAATTGTTATTGAATAGGTAGACGAAATTACAGTAATCCAAAAATGTAAGAGGCGGAACCTGTGGAATTATTATAAGGTTTTGACATAAATTTCAAGTTGATCGATTCAATTTTTTTACAAATACCATCCTATGGCATCATAATAACGTTCATAATTTTTGCAAATCCCCGGCTCTATTCTCAAAATTCGCCATTCTAACACGGGACCCTCCCTTTAGGCGATGATTCAGCTTTTGTTCTACGGCTTTAAGTTGCTCTTCTTTTTCTTGGATATCTTTCTCAAGCTCAGCCCTCCTCCTGAAATATTCATCTATTCCTATGAAAGCATAAGCTAATGCTTCGTGCTCAGGTACTCCGTATCTTTCTGCAATCATGCTGATTGAATGCTGAAATGCCCTGAAACTTTCGAGATATTTTCCCTTTTAAATGAGGAGCTCCATGTCATCCACCGAATATCCTTTCCTGACCACATAATGGGCAAAAGCCACATATCTCTTCAGAGTCTCTTGCCCTTCATTCCTGATGTTTGAAATGCCAATGATTTCCTTGAGAATTTCAAGGATCTTCATAGCATCCTTCACTTTCAGGTTATCCGGGGATGAATATATCTGCCCTCTTATTCCCGAAGCACTTTCCTTAAGGATGGAACCATTCTTTGCAGTCGCTTTTCTCACAGAGGGGCCCAAAAGATGTCATTTGGAAGACAAAATATTCAGAGAATATCCGATAGAATACGCTTTATCAAGAATATTCCTGATGAGAGAGTAACTGTTTATCCTGTAATAAGAACATTCAAGGATGTCGTAACAACTGACTATGAAGGGAAATGGTGGCAAGAGAGAGGCGATTCGAGAGAGAAATTTAGCTTTGACTTTCATTACAGAACAACAAAACCTCAACTGGGAGGTGACTAATTGAACGGTCCTGGTAGTTCTTTCATGTACCCAAAATTCTTGAAACGATACTCCAAAAAGATCATGGAACTCTATGATGAACATTTCAAAAAGGTACTCGCATACGTAGAGTCGGTGCTATTTTCTAATGAAATCCTCGAAAAAAAATTGTCTGACCAAGACAAGGCGTTTGCAAAAGAGTTAAGGGGTCAAGGGTCTCAGGTTACATCGTTTGGCACAATGTATGTGAGTTTGATGAGGTCATTTACGCGGGAGACGTCAGAGGATAATTTCATTGAGAACCTATCTCGCATAAGCATAGAAAAAGAAAGAGCTAAGCTTAGTTGGGATTCTTTGACAAAATATAGCGATCGCTTTTCAGAGGTTATTTCAAACGTAAGACTTTCCTTGCTTCCTAATTTATCAGAACTTGTCTGGAGAGTGGATCAACCCATATCAAGCACTGGACGAAAGAATATAAATGGACCTATTGGTATAATGAACCTCAAAACAGATGAAGCTGGCGATGCCTATTACCTTCAGCTTGAGGTCGATATAGTGTCACTAAGCTACCTGATGGAGAACTCTTAAAGATGCATCAAGAAATGAATAATCAAATTGAAAGTGATTTACCAGACCTAACTTAATAGCTTTAAGCTAAACTTGGAAGGTATCAAGTGCCGTTATGAAAGTTCTTCGAGATTGATTGGAAAATAAACAACTCATCCAAATCTCTCAATTTTATTCTTAATATTTTCTTTCACAGTTATGAAAAAAACCATAAAGAACTAAATTAGAAGAGTCATATATTTAATATAGTGAATTATTTGTGGAGACAGTAGGTCATTGGGTTTATATTTAAATGCTCCGGCCGGGATTTGGACCCGAGTCGAGAGATTGAGAGTCTCTTATGCTTGACCTGGCTACACTACCGGAGCGACCCAGCAGGATGCCATATGGACATTTATTTCTTTTGATGTCAGTTAAG
>JAKBQK010000112.1 GCA_021835265.1 Thermoplasmata archaeon | reverse complement strand
CTACTATGCTTTTACTCTTGTTGTCCGTATGCAAAATTATCTCTTTTCACCCAAGCTATACGCAATTAAAATAATGAATTAAGTAATCTCGATCAAAAAGGATATACAGAGAAATGACAAAGATTCTCCTTACTGGGCACAAAGGATTTATCGGAAGACACATATTAGAGCTTTTGACACGGCAAGGATATAAGGTGGATGGAGTAGACCTGGGAGATCCGATTAAGAACGAAAGATATGATTTTATCATTCATTTTGGAGCAAGGACTCTTATTCGAAATTCACTAGAAAAGCCATACGAGTATTTCCTGGATGATCTTGACCTAACTTTGAGAATGCTCGAAAAAGCCAGAAAGGATGGTTCTATACTCATTTTTCCAACATCAGGTTCGATCGAAGAACCAACTAATCCGTATTCACTAGCGAAGAAAAACTCGGTAGAGTGGATTCAACTTTACGAAAAGCTTTATGGCGTGAAATCTGTAATACTTAAACTGTACAATATCTACGGTGAAGACAGCGGAAAGGGTGCGTTGTTCCTTTTTTGCAAAGCTGCAGCCGAGAATCCTGAAATAGTAATATTTGGAAATGGTGAGCACGTTCGCGATTACACTCATGTTTCAGATGTTGCAGGATTAATTTATAAAATAGTCTCGGGTCAATTAAGGGAAGGGATATATGAAGTTGGTACGGGAATAGGTACTTCTGTCAATCAACTTCTTTCTCTCGTTGAAAAAGTATCTGGGAAAAAATTAAAAGTTACTTATAAAAATTATGTCGTTCAGGAAGCAGAAGAATTGTATGCTAAACACTCAGTCCTAGAAAATCCTATTAAGATTGAGGAAGGAGTTAAATTGGTATATAAAACACTTATTCAGCACGCACATTCGGGCTGAAAGAATTATACAAGTATTCAGTATTTAGGTTTATGGGTCCTTTAATATCCGTAGTTATAACGGCACATAATAGAAAGAAATATCTTATCAATGCCGTAAAATCTGTTCTAAATCAGGACTCAAATAGGAACGACTATGAGATTATTGTGGTCAAGAACTTTAAGGATGAAGCGATCGACGCATTCTTAGAAAAAGAAGGGATAATCAGTATCTACACGGATGAACAATCTTTTGGTGCAAAACTTGCGATTGGAATCGATAACAGCAAAGGAGAGGTAATTTCCTTTCTGGATGATGATGACGAGTTTTCAAGTAATAAGATTTCAGTATTGATCGAAGTATTCAAGAACGAGAGAATAACCTATCACCATTCTTCAATTGAGTCAATAGATGAATCAGGAAATGTCCATATTAATGGATTATCTAAAAACATTCCAAAAACCGTAGTTAAAGAAGAATTTAAGCCAATTGATTTGAAGCTTGTAATGAAATATAAATTGGACTGGTACATGAGCGCAATTTCGTGCCGTGCATCTTTACTTAAAGATAATCCTTCTTTTATAAGAAAAACCAATGCATCGCTTGATAAATTAACCTTTTTACTTGCTATAGAAACAGGCGGTTCGCTTTATTTTGACTCAAGGTTTCTTACTAAATACAGGATACATGAAAGTCTTACAAATAGATTAACGGATATGGAAGGTTTCTTAAAGGCAAGAAAAGATTTTTATGTGCGGAGTCTGAATAGTCTGATAGAAGCATCTCAATTTTTCAAAAAAAATATTACATTAAATTTGATAAATTGGGAAATTATCCATGGTAAACTGTTGGTATATTTCTTTAGTGATGATGACGTGGATTTAATAACAACAATCTCTTTGATTAAGCAAGGCCTGCTTTCATTTTTTAAAGGATTTAGTGTTATTACTTATTGGTCTCTTTTAGATGTGTTCAGAAAGATAATGCCGAAAAGGATCAGATCTTCTCTCTATAAAAGATCCATTAGAAAAGTCAATGCTTTTTTTTCCAAATGAACTATTTCATACCAAGTGCCGTATAGTAAACATTAACCGTATTTTCTCCCATTTGTTTTATCGAGTACTTTTGAGTATACTTAATTAGATCTTCTGAACTTTTTTTATTCATAAGGGCTGCATCAATTGCATTTATTACGTCTTCAGGGTTAAGAGTAGTATAGCTTGCCATATCACCCAGCGTTTCATGAAACAGTGGCAAATCGTTAACCAGTACGTTAGTTCCACATGCCATAGCTTCAACCGTAGGGGACGCAAATCCTTCTGCCTCGGATAAGTGTACAAAGAGATCAGCTGTCGAATAATAGTGCCTGAGAATATTATTATCTACCGGACCGAGCATTTTCACATTAGTTTGATCTTTGATCCGATCCTCCAGTAAGTCTTTTTGCTTTGACCATGAGTTTTCCGGTCCCAAATGCACGACTTGTAAATCTTCCCTCCCTTTTACGGCTTTAAAAAGTATATCAAACCTTTTACGCGGGTTTAAATCTCCAACAGCAAGGATGAGTCTTTTTCCATTTTCTTTAAGGTTATTGTCATTTTCGCGGAAGAAAATTGTATGATCGACAGATTGGGGGACCACAAACACTTTGTCCTTTTCAACGTTTAATCTCTCAATAACCTCCTTCCTGGCTATTTCTGTAAAAACGATTAGATACTTCACGTTTCCTATCGAGGAAAACAGTCTTTTATATCCCTGCCTGCGATAAAAGCTGTTCGCAAACTCATTTTGCAGCAATAAAGGTACTATGTCATGTAAAGTTACAATATCCGTTTTTCTGCTAATAACTCCAGGTGTAAGCGAGTGTACTATGTCGCCAGAAGGTTTTACAAGTTTAGAGCCAAAAGTTTGGCTAATCGAACCGAACAAAGGTTTGCCAAATGCGCTAATTTCTATTTTATTGACGGGCCATTTTTCTACTGCGATATTAGGAATCATAGACAGTCCCTTGAAAAGCCTGTTTGCGTAATTTCCATAACCTGTCACTATTTTTGATTGTGGATAAATTGCTGAAACTTTTAACATAAATGCACCATTTTTACTCATTGGTCGAGATGGAGTTTGCCTTTTATATCTTAACTCTCTGGTTACCTTATACAATATACAATAAAATCTATCGTCTTCTAAGATTCAATCGTGAAATTAATCTACAAAAGGTCATTTTTTCCTTATCATGGAAATTAATTTTAATTTCTCATGCTTATACCTTTAACAATGAAAATAGGATTTATTGGCGTTTTTCGTTTAAACACAAAAGGTACGCCTGGTTTTGAAAAATGGGTTATTTCAATATCTAATCAATTAGTCAGGCTTGGTCACGAAGTATACGTGTTCGGCTTAACCTCAATTCCCAATAGATATTTTTATGAATTTGATAACAAATTACCGCAGAAATTTAATTTTCATTATTTTGAAATTGAATCAGAATGGGGTAGGCTGAATCCACTTCATATGAAAAAAATCCCAGAACTGGATTTAGATTTAATTTATGTTTCAGCCGGGTATTATTCATTAGTGAAACAGATACTCATGATGTCAGGGAAGAAGGTTTTCGGCTTTCATATACCAACAATTGAACACCCAAAAGGATTGAGGAGTAAAGCGATTTTAAAAAAATTATTACCACGATTTAATGGAATACATGTCCTTTCAAAAACCCAATTAGGCCTGTTGCCAAAGGAAGCAAATGTCATAGAATTGCCTAATACAGCTTTCATAGATAAAAGAGACTCTGAAATTTCTAAATTCGAAATCTTCACCGTAGTCTATTTTAGCAGGTGGGAATTGACGAAAGGCGTACAGACTCTTGCTCACGTTTGTACTAAGATACCAGACGACATTAGGATCATAATATTGGGTTTTGGTTCCGTGGATCTTAATCGTTTAATTGTAAAGCGAAAGAATGTAGAAATCAAGGGGATAGTAGATGAGAATTCGCTATATGATATAGTCAAACAGTCACATGTTACTTTGTTCCCAAGCTTTTCAGAATCCTCATCGTTAACATTATTGGAGACCTTAGCACTGGGAACCCCGGTTGTGTACAGGAATATACCTCAAAACTCCTTTTTAACAACAAGCCATGATTCCCTTAACCTTCAAGCCAGTTCTGACAAGGAATTCGTTTCAGCTATAATGACCCTAAAAGAACTATATGATAAAGACAAGGAATTATATTACCAAAGGTGTAACATCCTCAAAAAAGAAGTAATGTCAGTTGATGAATATACTGAAAGATTTAACGCATTTCTTTGCAATTTGCCTTGATCTTGGTCAAAACGATCCTTTCATAATGACATATTAGGAAAGTTATTCGGTTAGATGATAGAATAAGGTTCTGCTATAGGTTATATGCTGTGTTCAATTTAGAATTAGTAGAGGGGCTTATTATGCCTCTTTGGATGGCGGAGAGATTAACGAATTATATGATGGTATGAGCTACATCAATCGCAGCCTAAAATAGTCTATTATTTCTTTAAGAAAGAGACACCGGTAGTAACAGTCCTAATTAAAGGAACCAAATTTGAATTTTCTTTATGAAATATTTTCCATGACTTATTCCTATCTATATCATCAGATATTATTATCCCATCTCTCCTGATTCTTCCAGCAGCCCATCTAAATTCGAATAGCATATTACTCTCCGAATGATCCGAATCATGGTAAAAGATATCGGCTTCCTCTTTAATAGTTGGTAATACTTCGCTTGACTTTCCATACTTTATTTCCCACCTGTTTCTTAAACCCTCTGCCACTATCCAGCCCACTTTTTTTTGATTTTGACAAATATTAAAGTATTGCGACAATTCAACACTTATTAACGATCCTTTGTTATTTTTTTCCATTGCAGATAAAATTACCATAGATGAATACCCATGCGCCACTCCAGTTTCTATAAATAACTCTGGTCTATATTTTCTTACAACGTAATATAATATACCATGGGTGCCCTGCATCCCCCAGTTATTTTGTAGATTGTCTCCACATTGGTCCCTTAACTGAGAATAAATGTAATTTCCTATTTCATTCAGTTTTGTCAAATCGTCTATGTTATAGCCTCCCAATCGTTGCGACCAATAATAGTAATTAATCAATGACCATGCCGAACCAAGATACACATTGTCAAATTGTTCGCCGGTCTTAAAAACTAAGTCGACCTGCCGATAACTATTATTTTTCCAATCGCTCAGTATTCTTGCCGTTTTAATCCAATCTTTAACTGTGTTTTTGACGTAGAACGTTTTGTGAAGGTTTTGAATTATTTCCATTAAAATTCTACCTTTATAATTAGGATTAATAAAACTATTTGGTCTCTTAACAAATGATTGAACTGAATGGTTCGATGGACTTAGTTGAACACATATCTGTCGTTCCATGAGATCGAAGGCATTTCACGCCCTCTCAGTTTATCGTTATACAACTTGAATCTAACAGGTATGATACGGTACTTCCTACATATATCGGGTATCAGTATTTTCCTGCACAGGAATTAAATTACGATTTCCAATTCCCTTTCTACAATATATAAAATATTGAGCCGCCCCATCTCAATTATCTTTCAAGATTTTCCAACATGAAAGACACGTTTGAGATACAAGATCAATGATTGTGGCAACAATATTTTAGGAACAAGAAGAAATATTCTCAACAGAATAGAGAAACTGCCTGGAAATTTAGTCAGCAGGTCAAAACAAGCCTACGGATAAGAGAAAAGCAAGAGGTTCTATGTTTACAACTAAATAAACAGGATGAAGCAGATGTCTAAATTCATAAACAGAGCTGAAGCTGACACGGATAATGGGTGCGATTGCACTACCAATATTCTTACAGGACATTTGTTAAATAGAAGTATAGTAGAATTTTAATTTTATATAAGGTTAGATTATCACTGGAATATATATTGGTGTGAAATTAGAAATGAAGATAAAATGGGAAATAGACAGAAGCAGTGAAGTCGCTGCAGTAATTCCTACAATGGATATATCATCTGAAATGGTTCAAAATATTGTAAATGAGCTTGATTCATTATCTGTGGACTCACTATTAGTTGAAAATAGCGGTGAATCTTTTTCATTCGCAAATAGCATGAATACCGGAATTGAGGAGATTCTTAAACGGCCTAATCATACTTATAATTCTAATC
>JAKBQK010000223.1 GCA_021835265.1 Thermoplasmata archaeon | reverse complement strand
CCTGCGGCATTGTTTATGAGGCCTGAAATTTCATGCTCATTCATCATTTTGTCTACAATCTCTTTTATCTTATCATAATCTCTTATATCTGATGAATAAGTAAAGCATTCAATATCCTTTTCCTTAAGAGAATTTCTTGCTTTATTAAGTTTTTCCTGATCTCTGCTAATAATATGGATAACTGCACCATATGAACCAAGTGTATTAGCCATCTGGAGACCCAGCCCTGATCCCCCGCCTGTAATAATTATACCTTTATCGGAAAACAGTTTTCCATCAAGCATAGGAGTTCATCCTCACATATATCAATAAGTTTTAGGTATATTATTTAAATGAGCAATTAATTCACAAAAAGGATTAGGAAATGAAAACTATAGCATCTCCAAAGCAATATGACAAAAATAATCATCGATTTTACATCATGATCCTATCCTTTTTATATCACTATTTACCATGAGTTTAACCAGTTCATTAAATCTTATTTTGGGTTCCCACCCTAAGAGTTTTTTAGCTTTCGAATAATTTGCTACATAATTGTCCGACTCTAGAGGTCTAAAGAAATTTCTATTAACCTTTATCAAAACTTCATCTTGATCTGAAAGCCCAATCTCATTAATTCCTTTACCTTTCCAGTGTAAGTTAACTCCAATAGTTTTGAATGCTTCTGTAGCAAAATCCCTTACAGTGTGCAATTCACCAGTACCAAGAACGAAATCTTCAGCGTATTTGTACTCTAGAATATTTATCATTCCTTCTGCGAAATCTCTGGCATAACCCCAATCTTTCCTTGCATCCATGTTTCCAAGTTCAAGTGGAGAATGATCCCCGTTTGAATATTTAGCTACGTGCATAGTTATCTTTCTTGTAACAAATTCTGGTCCTCGAACCTCGGACTCATGGTTGAATAGGATCCCGTTACTCATATACAGACCATAAGCATCCCTATAATTTTTAACTGTCCAGAATCCAGCCAATTTTGAAATTGCGTACGGACTCCTTGGCTGAAATGGAGTCTCTTCGTTCTGTGGAGTAACATTTGGTTGGCCGTAGAGTTCGGAAGTTGCTGCAAAGTAGAGTCTAGTATCGGGGGAGTAATCCTTGATTGCATTTACGACATTAAGAGTTCCTCCAATATTAACATCGTAAGTAGAAGAAGGATTCTGAAAACTATATCCTACAAAACTCTGAGCTGCCAAGTGGTAGAAATAGTCTGGTTTATTTTCTCCAAGTAATTTTGATAAAAAGTTGGCATCAGTAAGATCTCCATAATGAATCCGCACCTTTTCTAATACATTTTCGGACAAAAGTGCCAAATTTCCAATGGTCATGCTACTGTTCCTTCGTACGATCCCTATTACATCAAATCCCCTAGAAATGAGCGACTGCGTAAGGAAATATCCATCCTGACCTGTTATTCCTGATATCACTATTGTTTTCATTTACTCTAATAATAGAAACTGATCAAACACACATTAACTTTTTGGTTATTCAAAACTCTGTCAAAAATAATCAAATTTCAAACTTTCAATTCTATCGAATTCTTCGTTATTATTTATTATTCGAAGCATTGCTCTAATTTTTATAATAGTCTAGGTGAAGCGTGAATACAACCTTCTTGAACTACAATATTTTTCCTAATTCAGTATTTAATAATTTTCTATGATTTCAAATTCCCAACTTTTAAAAATTATTCTGATCATACTCTTAATAATATATTTGAAGATTGTATTTTAAATTACCATTTATAGAAATGAATCGACATTTACCATTCTATCCTCATTTCATTGAGAAACAGATATAAGTTTCTCAATGTTAAAAAAATGACTTTCTATTCTGAATATAAAGAATTTCTCTATAATAAAAAATATCATCATTAATCTCTTTTCTCTGCGATAAATATAACTTTATAAGAAATATAAGATTCAATTCTTAATCTATTCCTATCCTTTGATTTCTGTTTCACAGCACTTCTGTTCAGCAAGTTAAGAAGATAGAACAACATTCAATTTTTAAAAAATTCAACTTAACTAAACAAATTAAAGTGCATATTAAGTGTTATTTCAATTCTAGGCACTTTCCATGTTCATCATGTTGAACACTTCTATGAATCGTTTGATTCTCTTTCTTGGAACCTTTATAAAAGACTTGATTGAACAAACATATTCGTAAGAATTTATTACAGTCCTATTTATTTGAACAGGTCTTATCGCTTCCTTTATCCTTGCGCTACCCGTTGGAAGATTTTGAGATTTATAACATTCTAGCATTTTTAATTTTATTTTTAATATTTGTGAATCAAGAATAAATTCTTCATAAGGTTCAGACGCATAATCAGGAAAATTAATAAACGGGCAGGATAAGGGGAATGTCTCATTATATTCCGCCCATTCTATCACCTTTTCAACTTTTCCTTCCAACGCGACCAATTGAGAAACAAGTCCAACGATGTCATGATCAAAATTACCCCCTTCAACACTGTGCGTATATAATATAGACGGAGTATATTTTTTTAATAATTCCTTAATGTCTTCAGATATTGTGTCCATATACATTGACGTAATTCTATCAGGAAAACCTAAAAATATTATATTTTCTTCTAATACTCCTGCAGTACATAAAGCACTGATTGCTTCAGATTTCCTTAATAAAATTCTATCTTGTATCCGTAGTGAATTGGGAGGCCCTCTCCCTCCTGTAGTTACGAAGATTACTGCCAAAGACTTTCCCTCATTTACATGACGTTGTATTATACCCCCTATGCCAATAGTTTCATCATCTGGGTGTGCTGCAATAACCATTACATCGATATTTTTTCTACTATCTTTATTTGGAAGGAATCTTCCTTCCATTTTACCATTCTCATCTGAATATCTGACCAAAACTCCGAATTTCTTCTCAATTAAATCTTTATAATATCTCAAACTCTTGATCGAGTTCAACGAGATTTCATATACATTCATTTTTTCACCTATTTATATGATTCAAATTTAAATATTTTACCTATAATACCATGTTCTTATGATATTTCTTAACTTTTTTCTTGAAAATTGCTTTGAGTTACTATGGAATCGAAAAAATTTTTACTAGAGTTGTAAATGTCGTATGGTTGATTTAATTTCCGCTGGACAATTTTACAGAATATATATATGAATTTATGGGAATAAAAAAATCGACTTCATTTGTTTCAAAGTCAAATTTTAAGAAGAGTATAAAATTATATATTGTCTTCATGAAAAACTAATAACCCCTACAATATTAAAATTAAAGTTCCAAACACCAAAATTTTTTGAGAATAATTTGTGAATTGGAAATTCATTTGAGAATACTGTTGCATGAAATCGATGAATGTTGGTCAGAAAAATAAATATAATACTCTGTATTAATTGTCAGATGAATATAGGAATAGTTCTTTTTACAAACTTAACTGTTGGAGGAGGAACTGATCAGGTCGCGAAAAATTTGGCAAGAACTATTGAAAGTATTGATGATTCTTGTAATGTGTATGTCTTCCAAACCAATTTTTATGGTCCTTTTCAAAAGGATAATCCTATCCTACCACAGATTTCTTCCAATGCAAAAATAGTTACTTTACGCTCCCCATATAATAACCAACTTTGGAGAATTGCAGTCAAACATCCGCTCTTAAATTTTTTTTATGCAAATTTCATTTATCATTTTTTATATATAGTTATGAATCAAAAAACAATAAAAAATTATGTTGGAAAATTAGATCATATAGTGTTTCTATGGTATAGAGACGTTATTCCATGGAGAATAATTTCGAGCGAGGTATTAAAAAAATCTGTGGCCTCTGGAGATTGTGGACTGGTAAATCCCAAAAAAGGAGCAATAAATAGAATCTTCCTTAGTTTTCTATTACAATGTACTAGAAGATTTAGATATTTGAATAAAAATCAAATGGAATTGCATTTGACTTCCAGTGATCATGAACTGTATCTTCCTAACGGTGTTGATACATCTAAATTTACAATTTTACCTGACTCTAATAGAGAAATCAAGAATTATCTCTTCGTTGGCAGATTAGTAAAAGAAAAGGGAATTAGAGAATTTATTGAAGCAGCAAAAATATTAAAAAATGAAAAATGGTTAAAATTCACAATAGCAGGTAAAGGTGAATACACACAAGAAGTCTCCACTCTTTCCTCAGTGCAAAAAAATGTTGAATATCTTGGGTTTTTAGAAGAGGATGAATTATCGGAACTTTATAAAAAATCTGATGTATTAATCTTACCTTCGTACAGCGAGACTTTTGGTAATGTAGTGTTAGAGGCAATTAGTTCTGGAGTGTTCTGTATGGTTTCTGAATCTCTACGTGGAAATTTTGACGAACTTGAGAAAATAGGCGCTTTAGAATATATTGAAAACACTGAAACAAGCATAGCAGATGCTATTCGTAGATCTAAATATTTTTCTGTTTCGACTAAAACTCAAAATATTTGGCATACTTATATTGAGAATAATTATTCTTGGATTAGTATTTCAAAAAGATTACTTCAATTTCTGAATTCATCGTTAATTAATTAGAATCTGTATTATACTGGAGAAATTTATTTATTTCGATTGCGCTAGATAATTATTTCTATCTTAATTTTTATTCAATTAAAATATTAAATTGGTTATCTTTTATCGATAAAAATAATATTTGAAAAATTTTTTATATTTAGAAAATAGAGATAAATTATCTTGAGATTCTTGTTCAAAACGAATTGAATTAAACCAATAGAGGATTCCGAATAACTCTCCCTTCTGAACCATAGTATTTATTCATGGAACACGCATGTTGCTGTATGAGTGACCTGTTTGACCATGCATTGCGGGAGAAATACAGAAGCAGCGGCATCCATGATCCGCTGGCATTCATAAAGGATGCCATAGTCTGGAATGCCTTTTTCCCACTCCTGAAGGATCTGTACCATAATGATACGGATAAGGTAGGAAGGCCCAACATACCCGTCATAACCTTGGTGAAAGTCCTATTTCTGCAGAGCATGTTCAACATGGTTGACGAACAGGCAGAAACCATGATCAGGGACAGGATATCCTTCATGAACTTCCTGGATTATCCTGATCATTTACCGGATGCCACAACCATATGGATATTCCGTGAGAGACTCTCAAAAACCGGAAGAGACAGAGTAATATGAAATGAGCTCAGAGGCAGATGGAATCAAAGGGGATCAGGGAGAAGAAGGGTTCTTCACAGGATGCCACATTCATCACCTCTGATCCTGGCCATGGAAAGCATGATGAACCATGCAATGAGGGAAAGACCAGGAGATCCAAGGATGGATCACATACGAAGAAGAAGAATAAATCGTATTTCGGGTATAAGGGACATACTATAGTGGATGACAATAAGCCTGTTCTCACAATAAGATCTTATGCCATCACCACGGCAAAGGATCATGACACTTCCATTGATCTTTCTAAACACTGAATAACAGTTTACAGGGACAAGGGATATTTTGGCCATGATCCCAAGGGATTCAACGGAACCATGGACAGGAGTGTGAGAAACCACAAACTGACAATTGAATTCATAAGAAGGAATCTGAGGATATCAGGAAAGAGATCGCTGGTGGAATATCCCTATGCAATCATGAAGAGGGTTTTTCATTTCTTTCATGTGCTGGTGACAAATATAAGAAGGGTGATGGTGAAATTCATGTTCACATGCTTCGCATACAATATCCATGCGATGAAAATTATACAGGGATAGCGGTAGCTATGGAAATTTTCATGAAAACATGAAGAAACAATGGGATATAAGGGCAAAACGGGAAGGAATATAAGGATATTTTAATGATTTATGACGTGATTTTATCATTAAATGGTGGAAAGCGAACAATCAATATCTTATTCGAAATCCTCAATATAATATTTATATTATTCAGCATAAACTTAATGTGCATTCAAAGAGAAGAATTATAGTTTAGACATTGTCAACTTTTAGTTGATAATTCCGGAAAACCAGTACAGGAAGCGAAATCATGAAATAGGATGGAAACATTACATGACATGCGACTGAGGAAGGCGCCACATGTGGATTTCAAAAGTGTTTC
>JAKBQK010000114.1 GCA_021835265.1 Thermoplasmata archaeon | reverse complement strand
GGGGACTATCATCATGGAATATACTTTTCATAGAAGACGCGAAAAACTTTTTTGCTGTCTTTGCATTCCTTATTTGGGGGTTGTGTTTTGTTCTTTCATAATTCAAAATCAATTCCCCCAATTTTAATCTGTCTGACAATTTATCCTTATATTAGTCTTTGATGATACAAGATTCCACAAAACAATAGAGCTGTTCTGTCAGACATGTGGAGAGTCTGATATCGTGGGTATTTACCATTTATTATATTACAAAAGTCCTTCAGTTAAATAGGGGATAATATGATAAATTATGGGGTTAAATTCTGTGGAAGATCCGCTATAAGAATATTATCATAGAATATCAATCATTATAGGTATTAATCAATCCAAAGAGCAGTAATATATCGTATTATATTTTACATAATGCTAGCTATGGTAGAAGGCTATAGCTGAGATATTATCAATTTTGCAGCATCTGTATACTTAAAAAAATTATGACATAATTGCATAGATTTTTCTGAGATATCATTTTTTTCGCATTCATTGTTTTTATAATATTCAATGAGTTCCTTCAATTCATTTATTGCTTTGAATGTTGGAACCATGGGGAAAAACTTTTTCATACTGTCCATATAATCTGAAATTTGGAATGCACCGCAGCCTGCCAGTTCAAAAGTTCTCATGGTCGGTGCATCTGCCTGAACACTTACTTTTGCTTGTAAATTTAAATTAATCTTGCTCTGGTTAATCGTTTTAACAAAATCTTCTCCGAATGTTGGTGGGTGAGAATGTGCCCCGAATCCATACCAGAAGTCTCCAAAAACATCAATTTCTCCTAAATTTCTTATTATTTTCCTTCTTTCTAGATAGGCTGTACCGATGAATGAAATGTTATATTTTTTTTCAATTTCAATTTTTTTATGAAATGTAGGGTCGCAAGCCCATGGGATGGATGCAACTTTTCTAGCTCCCATTGCATAGTATGGTTGTTTATTATTTGCAGCTGTGAAAATCGAAGTGAAATAATGTAGCCTCTTCTCTAGTAATACTTTAAATTTAAAAGTGTCTGGGTAGAATAAATATATGTTTCGGCTTTCAGATAATTCAGAGAGGACTTTACTGCTTATCATTTCACTCTTGAAGAAAATAATGATGTCTGGATCAATTTCATCTATTCTTGTTTTCAGATTTTGGTTGATCCAAAGGTCATTAAGCGTAAAGTTCATAATACGGGTACGTGTGTAAATTATTCTCGAAAGAAACGGGTTCTTGATTCCATTATAAGAATTGATAAGAAACACTTCGTTCCCAAGCTCTGAAAATGCCTTCTTGTAAAAATATTCTGCGTTATAAGGAGCTTCACGGCCAACTACTAATATTTTCATTATAATAATATCTCCATGAACATTTGAATATATATTGTCTTTTCATGATTATATGGCACCTTATGTTCCAACCAACTCACTCGCTTTTAAGTGCCCCTTTGCAAACTCATTGAAAGTTCTATACCACAATTCCTTTGATCCTATATCATAACGCTTTCCATTGATTATGCAACCAAACACATCGCGTTTTTTTGCCATGTTATTTATTGCATCACTGAGTTGCAATTCATTATTCCTTCCAGGGGATATCTCAGCAATGTAATTGTATATTTCTGATTGAAAAGAATAGATTCCAGTGATACCAAGGTTGCTTGGTGCCTTAGAAATTTCAGGTTTCTCTACAACACTCATGATTTTCAATAGTTCTTGATCTTGTATTTCTGGTTCTATAATACCATAATCAACTACCTTTTCTGGGTGAACTTTCTCAACTGCTATGACAGGGCTTGCAACCTTGTAATATTTATCAATTATTTGTGAAGTGACTGTTCTAGCATCATTCGATCTGTATATTGTGTCTCCCAACAACACAACAAAATCTTCATCGCCTGTGAATCTTTGTGCATATTTAATAGCATCTGCAAGGCCTCTCTGTTCTTTCTGCCTTACAAAATATATCTCAGGGAAATCCCGTAGACCATAACTATCCATGGTTTCATCCAGTTCATGTTTATCAAAATAATTAATTATTGAATCCTTGCCTGCCCCAACGATAATTAAAATCTCATCCAAACCGGAATTTATGGCTTCTTCCACTACATAATGAATCACAGGTTTATCTAAGATTGGCAACATTTCCTTAGGTTGTGCTCTTGTTAGCGGGTAAAATCTTTTACCAATTCCAGCAGCCGGTATCACGCACTTCTTAATTCTTCCCAATTCCTACACCCATAGTAAGCTCTATTTTTTTTGGATCAAAAACTCTTCTGAAATCAAACACCTTCTTACCTTTTAGCAATAAAGGATCAATATCAGAAAAAACCTTCCATTCTGTTGCGGTGATAACAATTTCCGATTCTGAAATGCACTCATTTAAATCGTTATATAGTTCAACGCCGTTAAGTTTCCGCACCACTGGATCATAAGCCTTTACATTGGCTCCATGGTTGCTTAATTGTTCTATTATTTTCAGTGCTCTGCTTTCACGCAAATCATCTGTGTTATCTTTGAAACTTAGCCCCAGAACACAGACATTTTTTCCATCAAGCGTGTTCAACTTTTCTTTGATTTTCTCCACAAGAGTTGAAACTCTGCTATCATTATATTTGATAGCAGATTTAACTATCGTCAAGTCAACTCCATTTTCCTCCCCATATGATGAAATTGCCACTGTATCCTTTGGAAAACATGATCCTCCATAACCGATACCAGCCCTAAGGAATTCCCTGCCGATCCTCCTATCCATTCCCATCCCTTCTGCAACAACATTTATGTCAGTACCAGGAATTTTTTCACAAAGATCTGCCATCTGGTTGATGAATGAAATCTTAACGGCTAGAAAAGAATTGCTTGCGTATTTTATGAGTTCTGCATTTTCATTCGTTGTAGCAATAATTGGTGAACCCGTAAAATCCCAGATTTCTTTTATTTTCTCGACATGTTTTCCACCAATAACTATCCTGTCAGGTTTTTCAGTATCTCGAATAGCAGAGCCCTCTCGAGTGAACTCAGGATTGGAAACAACATTCATTCCTGTTAGTTCTGATATCTTTTTAGCAGTACCTGGCAATACGGTGCTCTTTATAACCAGATCCAATGAAGTATTGAATTTTTTTACTTCCTCTGCAGCAGTAATTACATATTTTAGATCTATCTCATTATTTGTATTTGGAGTCGGAACACAGAGAAAAACAACATCGCATTTTGCAAGTTTTGAATAGTCACTCGAAAAGTCAAGATTGCTTTTACCGCTTCTGATTCTTTCATCAAGTTCAGGTTCAAATATGGGTGATTTTCCAGATCTAAGCATCTGAATCCGTGAAACGTCCACATCAACTCCGAACACAGAATTACCCTTGCAAGCCAAAACGGCAGAAGTTACAAGCCCAACATAACCCAGACCAACAACTCCAATTCTCATGTGGCCTCCTCCCTAATCCATTGAATTGTTTTATGCAGTCCTATGTTAAGATCGGTCTCAGGTCTCCATCCAAGAATCTTTTTTGCCTTTGTTATATCCGCTGATCTCCTGTGAGGATCATCTTCCCTCTTTTCCACGTGTACAATATTAGAGGATGATTGAGTCATCTGTACAATTAAATTTGCAAGTTCGAGAATAGTAATTTCGTCAGATGATCCAATATTGAAGATTTCTCCATCCAAACTATCCATTGTAATCATGCGCCAAGTTGCATCGATCCAGTCATTCACATACAGGAATGAGCGGGTTTGATTCCCGTCACCGTGTATAGTTATTTTCTCACCGTTTAATGCTTGCTGAATAAACCTTGGCACGACCCTACCATAGAAACCATCTGGTCTAATTCTTGGTCCGTAAACATTGAAAGGTCTCTGGATTCTCGTGTCAAGTTTGAATTTTCTATAATACGCCATTGTCAGTGCTTCTGAATATCTCTTACCCTCGTCGTAGCAGCTTCTTATTCCATATGAACTAACGTATCCGTAGTAAGACTCTGGCGTTGGCAATATTTCAGCATTACCATACACTTCTGAAGAAGACGCATAAATGAACCTTGAGTTGGAACGTTTAGCCAGTTCAAGCAGCTTCAATGTCCCAACAGAGTTTGACAGAAGGGTTTCTACAGGGTTGTTTATATAATCTTCCGGTGATGGCCTTGCAGCAAGATGAACTATATAGTCGAAATGATCTTGAATACTAACATCCTCTGCCTTCTCTTTAATTATTGTTGCCTCCGCGGGAACATTCACCTTGTTGGATGTTGAGAAGTCATCTAAAACTGTCACCATTAACCCATGATCTATGGCTTTTTCAACGAGATGCGAGCCAAGAAATCCATTTCCTCCTGAGATAAGCATTTTTTTCATTGGAACAACCATAGAACTAATTTATTATAACTTTGTCATTAAACGATTGCCAAGAGAAAATTCTTTAGTTTCATAATAATTACTTTCATCATTCTATGAAAATCCTATGGCTTGCGCATCGTGATCCCCTGAATCCAAGGGCTGGAGGAGCTGAGAGAATAATTTATGAGGTTGCAATTCGACTCATAAATAATGGCCATAAGGTCTCTGTATTAGCAGGAGGCTGGAAAAACTGCAAGAAGGAAGAATACCTGAATGGGATTCGTATAATGAGGTTTGGCCAACGTATTGGACCGCATATTGCACTTCCTGTTCATCTTCTGAAGAACAAATATGATATCATTATTGCTGATTTGGGGCATGCGGTACCTTGGATATTTCCAATCCTCTTAAGAAGGAAGACCTTAGTTTCCTTTTTGCATCTCCATGCTAGGTCTCTTCCTGGGCAGGTTGGGAGATTGTTGGCTTATTCAATAACCGTCATAGAAAGATTATATTTCATAATTTACAGCAACTCACACTTCGTAACAATTTCAAACACATCTTTTGATGACTTGGAAAATCTTGGTATAAACTTGAAAAATATTTCTATAATAAACCCGGGTGTAAACAGTGAATTATTTCATCCATCAATAAAAACCAAACATCCGTCACTTGTGTATTTTGGTGGAATGCGTCCTTACAAGAGGCCTTCAGAAACACTGTATCTCCTGAAGGAACTTAGAAAAGAAATTAGTGATCTTAAGCTGACAATGATTGGGGACGGACCTTCTAAGCACGAACTTGAAAGATTGTGCGCGGAACTGGATCTAAGAGAAAATGTAGTATTTACAGGAAGAATTTCAGATAATGAAGTAGCAAAAGTAGTCGCGTCTTCGTGGTTAAACATTCACACTTCAGTTACAGAAGGTTGGGGTATATCTATAATCGAGGCTGCCTCAGCAGGTACACCTACCGTAGCATTTAAAGTTCCAGGTGTTTCTGATAGTGTGGAAAATGGTTTCAATGGCACAACTGTTGAGGATGGGGACCGGAAAGAATTAGTAGATGCCGCTTTAAATATCCTAAGAGAACCAAAAAAATGGTGGTCATCTTCACTTGAGATTGCAAAGAAATATTCTTGGGACAGAACAGCAAATTTATGGGAAACTTTGATTATGGAATTAACTGTTGATCGCTATAAGAAAAAAGACCCAGTGAAATCATAATATATATCCTCTTCAATTCCCCATTATGAAAGCAATAATCACTGGTATATCAGGTCAGGACGGATATTTTCTATCGCAGCTTCTTCTCTCGAAGGGTTATGAGGTCCATGGTATTCTGAGACGAAACAGTTCAATGACGCAGGGCACAGTAGATATCCTTCCGGGGAATATAAAAAAACAGATTGTGATCCATTACGGTGACATAACCGATGGGAACTTTCTCTCCAATCTTCTTCAAAAAGAAAAGCCTGAGGAGTTATACCATCTGGCTGCACAGAGTTTTGTGGGATATAGCTTTCAGAACGCACTTTCAACATACGATGCAAACATTGGCGGTACACTCAATGTCTGCAATGCCATTAAAGATTCATCTCCGGATACACGAATGTATTTCGCAGCCACATCAGAACTATTTGGTCAACCAAAGGATACCCCACAGAATGAGATGACCCCATTTTATCCAAGGAGTCCGTATGCAGTGTCAAAACTGGCAGGCATATGGACTGT
>JAKBQK010000286.1 GCA_021835265.1 Thermoplasmata archaeon | reverse complement strand
AACAGATCTGGTTGCAACTCATGATCTGATGGTTTTTGAGAACCTGAATGTGAATGGAATGATAAGGAATCATAATCTTGCAAAGAGCATAACAGATGCAGGATGGAATAAGATCATTCAGTACACATCTTACAGGGCTGAAAGTGCCGGTAAGATGGTCATACTGGTTGATCCAAAACAGACATCACAGGAATGCTCACAGTGTGGAAACATGAAGAAGGATCTGAATCTTTCAGATCGTATATACCACTGTAATGCATGTGGTCTCACAATAGACAGGGATCTCAATGCTGCAATAAACATAGAGAGAAGAGGCATGGAGAAAATGAAGGAACTCATAAATGTAGGGAGGGGCACTCCCGAATTCACGCCCGTGGAGATCGGATCAATACCTGAAAGGGCAAATCCGGTCGTTGAAACGGGAAGCCTACGGCTTTAGTCGTGGGAGGATGTCACTTCTGGGTAATTTGTGAAATAAGCAATGACAATATCTAATAGTTCTTTTTCAGTTGAGAAGTTTCCATAAAAATAAAATCAATACGCATTAATAGCCAATATAATTGGTCTCTAGCGCAAGATTGATCTAATTTATCTTTAATGGTCCTGAATAAAGAAATTCTTGAATTTTATAGTTTTATTACCACTATCAGATCTGCACTGCAGCCTTTTTCTTTTTCAAGGTCAGGTAGACCCAGTATAACAGAAGTGCCACTATTGCCGCCACAGCTATGTACGTAAAGAGATCTGAATAAGAAAGCATTGTTTGCCAGTTTGGCCCAAGTCTGATTCCAATATAGATGAGTAAAGTGTCCCAGATGATCATTCCCGTTACGGTAAACAGGACGAAATAACTCAATTTCATCTTTGCTATCCCGGCCGGGATTGATATGAATGTTCTGAAAATTGGTACAAGTCTAGTGGCGAAAACTGAA
The DNA here is from genome assembly GCA_021835265.1 of Thermoplasmata archaeon. Next base: position 5,165 of record JAKBQK010000286.1, on the reverse strand, counting down.
ACGTCACCGTATTTCTTAAACCATCTGTGTGTAGTATTTATGGATTTTTCATCCAGCATAACATATCTTCCGTACTTCATTATGAGGGGAATGCCTCCTTTATCACCCAGATAATATGCTATGAGGGCTCCAACCAGATTCCCTATGGTTCCAACCAGAAGCAGAACAGCAAAGCCAGGCAAAAAGCCTATTCCGGTCAGATCATTCTTGTACAGGAGATAACCTCCAAAAACCATCACAACCTCAGAAGGGATTGGGAGAAGCATGCCCTCAAGTACCATTAAGAAGAAAATGCCAGGGTATCCAATGGTCCTGATAATATTGGTCATCTCAGTGATCACTGCTATCGTTAAAGACATTTTTAATTTCCTCGATGGGCATACAGTCCATTACTATAAAGCTTAGTCATTTCCAGTTCCCTGTAAATAGTACTCGCCAAGCATAGTTTTAACCTCGTTTTCCGGAAGGGAAAATCTCCGTTTTGTAATATCACTTTCCAGAAGCATCAGTTCAGCAAGTTCATCCGGATACCCATCGGCATAAATTATCTCCTTGATCTGTGCATTCATTATCATTTTTGAGCATACGACACATGGGTGGGTCGTAACATACATGATAGAATCCCTGGTGCTCACCCCATTTAGGGCAGCCTGAATTATTGCATTCTGTTCTGCGTGTAGGCCTCTGCAAAGTTCATGCCTTTCCCCGGAAGGTATATTGAGGTCATCCCTGATACACCCCACAACGTCACAATGAACTGTGTTAGATGGAGGTCCATTGTACCCGGTGGCTATAACATGTTTATCTTTCACGATCACTGCCCCTACCTTCCTCCTGGTGCAATTGGCCCGGCTGGCTGCAAGGTATGACATCCGCATGAAATACTGATCCCATGTAGGTCTAGGTTCCATTATTACAATAATGAAATTGAGGCATAATAACTTTAGTCAGAGTTAATGCAGCACAATGAACTTTATCATGGACAAAGATAAAAAAGTCTTTGGTACCGTAAAATCTTATATATCCGAAGAATCCTGTTAAAAACAGTCTGGTAAACCACCTTAAGACATAATAGGTACAATTTGTCACATACAATTACAGCAAACATTTAATAATGAGAAAAATTTGTTAGACTGTGTCTGACGTTTAAATTTCCTCTTCTTCTCAGTAAAAAATTAAAAAATTTTGAATATGAAAAATTCTGACATTAGTTACTATTAAATACAAATTAATCATTTAAGTGAAATGACCAAACTTGGAAATCCCTGTATAGAAAATATACAAGATGGGGTCAAGTACGTGGAGAAGAAGCCGAAATGGTAGATATCATGAAACCTGATAACATGTTTAGGGATTCGACTGTGGGCATAGTGATACCAACCTACAATGAGTATCATAATCTGCTGGACCTTCTGCCTCGTTTAAGGGATCTGGATCTTCATTCAATTTATGTTGTGGATGATGATTCAAAAGATGGAACAAATAAGCTTGTTGAGATGTTCCCTGATGTCAAATTCTTTGTGAGGAAGAATGAAAGAGGTTTGGTATCTGCTGAGCTTGAAGGCATGAGGCAGGCAGAAAATGACTATGTTGTGGTGATGGATGCTGATTTCTCGCATAATCCAAACGTGATTAAAAATATGATAAACTATGCAATCAAGACGAACTCTGACGTTGTCGTTGGGTCAAGATACATAAAAGGTGGGTTCAATGGTGACAAGCTGTCCAGAAAGATTATCTCTACGGTTGCGAATAAAATGGTGAACCTGGCCTTCCACCCATCTGTCAAGGATGTAACCTCTGGTTTCAGGGTTTACTCAAAAAGGGCATACAAATTCCTTTCCAGCCAGAATACGATCAAAGCAGGCTATACTGGGCAGGTTGATATACTTGAAAGGTTAATCACAAAGAATTACAAATGTTCAGAGTTCCCCATAGACTTCAAGCCAAGGGAAAAAGGGGATTCCAAATTAAAAATTAAAGACATAATGGACTTTTTCCTCTTCATAGCGACCAAGGGTAATTTTTTCAAGTACATACTTGTTGGTATCTCAGGGGTACTGGTAAGTGAAGGTCTTCTTTACGCCCTACACACATTCAATCCATATATTGCTGATATAGTAGGTATAGAGGTATCAATAACCTCCAACTTCTTCCTCAATGATCTATGGACATTTAAGAACAGAAAAAAGAGATTCGGCATATACAAGAGATTGGCAATGCATAATTTCTTCTCGCTTATACCCGGAGTTGTCAACTTTGCGTCATATATCATGCTTTACGTGGGCGGGTTTGAATACCTGCTTGCTAACTTCCTGGGAATTGCAGTTGCCTATCTTTTCAGGTACATTTTTTCAACCACACTTGTGTGGGGAGAGAAAAAGCAGAAGTTCGAAAGCGAAGTGGAAGGAGCCGAATATTGAAAATGAAACTTTAAATATTTTTCAATGTTGTTGAGCTAGCCTGATGGAAAACAGTAGAAAATTGTTGAACAACGAAAGATACCTGGCTCTCATAGTCGGTACACTTTCGTTTTACCTCGCAGACCTATTTTTCTATATGAGTGGCTATTACTCCATAGGATATCTTATACTTCAGTGGATCCTGATTCTGTATGGAATTTTTCTCTGCATCTATGCACTTGTCATCCATGACCGTATTCAACTTCCAATCAGGACTATTTTGAAAATACTATTTGTTCCCTTAACTCTATATGTTCTCATATATACTCTCATTTTTCACAGGTTTTCCGATACACTATTTACAATTATAATAATAGCCTCCATAGCCTATCTTGTGGAAACACCTTTTGACAACAGGCTGTTTAAACTTCTTTCTCCAAACAGGAAACTTCAGGACAAGATTTTAATAGCTGTTTTTTCAATAGCCATGCCCCTGTTTATCTTTTACATAGTCTCCAATATATATCTAACATCAATTTCTGCGGTTTTATCCATTGCTTCAATTTACCTGGCATTCGGAAACCTGGACCATCAATCAAGAAAAGAATATGCCTATTTTGCAGTGATAATACAGTTTGCAATTATAAGTCTGGGCTTCATATTTCTTGTTGCTCCATTCCAGACAGATGAATTGCTCTTCGACTTCTATTCAGCCATTCTTATGGTTAAGGGTTCCAATCCATATATTCCAGGTGCCCTTAACAACGTATTCAACTATTACAGTGTTCCCATAGCATTCAGGACTCCACTTACAACCGGTGGTTTCGCCAAGGGACTTTTCTACCCGGATCTGGCAGCAATAATATTTTTACCCTCTGTTATATTGAATTTTGACCCCAGATATGAGATATTTCTATTCACAGTAGGTATAATCCTCATAGCATTCTTCTTTATCAGGAAGAGAAATCTGCACGAATATCTTCCAATGCTTGTTCTCATGTTTATTTCAGACATTGGAATATTTGCATTTGCAGGATACTCAGATGTAGATATTATATGGGCATTCTTTTTAATTGTAACAATTATAACGCGGGACAGGAAATATGTCCCTTCGATTACAATGGGGATTGCACTGGCACTGAAGCAGATTACTTGGGTGTTCTTTCCGTTCTACCTCATATTTATCTGGAAAGAAAAAGGTTTCAAGAGTGCAGCGATGGCGGCGTGTATTTCAGCACTGGTATTTTTCGCGTTCAACCTCCCTTACATTATTCTTTCCCCTCGTGTCTGGTTGGACGCCATACTTTCTCCAGAAACAATGCCTCTCATAGGAGTTGGTCAGGGAATAAGCATAATATCATTCGCAGGGTTTTATCTTCTAAATCACCTTTATTTTACCCTTATGTTTTTTACAGAAATGATACTGCTGATATTACTTTACTTCTTCAGATTCGAGAAATACAAATATGCATTGACAACATTTCCACTGATAATTTTCTTCTTCAATTACAGACTTCTGGTTAACTACCTGGCTCTGTGGCCAGTATTGTCATTCTTTCTCATATGGGATGTTATGAAAATTGACGGAAAGAAATTATTAAAGAAAATACCAAGATTGAAGATTAGAGGGTTTAAAAAGGAGATTGCCATAGTATCCCTGATTATCATAATCCCAGTCGTGGCTGCTCCAATATTTCACATTCAAAATGAACCAATTTCAATCAATGGGGTTCATGTGTACAGTAACGGTTCAAACGTTGATAAGATAAAGGCGAATATAACGGTCAAGGGGAACTTCTCAGACAAACTTCAGTTCAGGATTTATCCAGAAATGTTTCTTGGAAATGCTTCAGCAAATGGATATCTGTGGGAGTCATCTTCTCCAATAGCTGGAAAAAATTGTTCGTATTATGACCTTGTACCGCTCAACTCAACGTATGAGTTTCCATCGGGTGTTTCATTCAAACTGGAAGCATACTATGGAAATTATTCTGCTTATTATACAATAGCTTATCCCTATTCCGGTATTTTGCAAAGCAATTCAAGTTTGAAATCTATTTTTGGAAGTGTCTAATTCGGTATTCCCGAATACTTTCCTAAAACTTTTCCTCTCGTGACCAGGTTTCAACCGTTCCAAGAGCCATAATCCAACAGAGTTATCTGAAAACTCATTATATGCCCATAAGTTTGTGGGTTCATAATCCAAATGAGTTGCTTAAATGGGTATAGATCCAGCAGATCATCCATATCAGTATGTGAAGATCGTAAATTCTCAACACCAATTGATTCAAAAAGTTAATGATGCTATTAATCGCCTATACTCCCCGTACTTATTATTCAGGAACGATTGCTGTTAATGACTTTACCTGATTTGTTATTCTGGAATACACGCGACTTTAATCATAATCTCATCCGTGAGAACGTTCAGAAACTGTCCAGCCTATTTCTTCTTTCCGTATAGGTCTTAAATGGGAAAATTACTTATCACCTCTTCAAATTTACAGCAATTTGCTTGTCCTGTCAGATATTACAAAAATTTTTTATAATAAATGAATCTGCATAACTGATAAATATGAATTCCCCAGAGTGCAATAGAGGCGAACATCATTTCTGCAGGTTAGTAGGTTGTGGATGTCTATGCCATGTTGGTAGGTAATTTTATCAAGTGGTTGTAAAACCATAATGGATTTTTTCTGCCATTCTTGAATTCACAGTGAACTCACTTATTTTTTCGTAACGTTTTAATAGGATGCTATTAATCTG
>JAKBQK010000130.1 GCA_021835265.1 Thermoplasmata archaeon | reverse complement strand
ATTCTCTCAATGAAAAATTAAATATGAATATACAATCAGCGTGAGACAAGGGCCGGTAGATCAGCGGTAGATCGCCTGCTTTGCAAGCAGGAGGCCTCGGGTTCAAATCCCGACCGGTCCATTTTTCCATTATCTAATGGTTTTTATTAAGCAACTGTTTATGCTCTTATGGCCTTTGAGCCAAAGTGTCATAATTTACCTCTTAATGGGAATGTTCGAAGCGGATGCATGAGCATAATGGAAAAAGTGGTTGTTAAATTTCATGTGAAGTTTACAAATCTATGTATCAGAGCTAAATTATATCTAAGATCAACGATCCTGAATCGGGAAACAAAAAAAACTTCACATGCAACCAATGCAAATGGCACATTGATAAAAGTCCCGAGTCAACCACTTTTTCCAGGGTGTGAATTATTTGCAGAATTTTGATATAGTTGTGTTGATAAAGAAAAAGCGATATCAATTATATATGATAAAATTTCAAATATTATTATCCGATGTGTCGATGGTATTTGACGAACTTAGAAAGAGGCTATGAAAATGGAAAATGATTCTGCTTTAAGGGAAAGTGTATATAATCAAATTCTTAAAATCAATGAAGCTAAAGGTGTTTACGAGCTTTTTAGAATTCTCGGTTATCCCGAAAGTTCAATACTTGATCTTTCCTCGAGGAGAAAGAAATCTACATTTGAATTCAAGAAGGAAGATAATGAAAGAATAACGGAGATCTATTCTGTTTTAAATTTGGACGATAAATTACCCGTTTTTCTTTTAGAAACGACCACTTTGAGCCCATCTGTCATTAGATCTGTTACAAGCACATTCGACAGGCAATATATACAATACCTCCTAATCTTCACAATTGATTACGGTGAGCTTACTTTCGTATTTCCAGACAAAGAGAAGGTAGAGGCAGGGAAACATAAACTCAAACTTATAAAACTTAACTCTGTTAAAGAGGATATCAAAACTAAGAAGTTCTATTATAGTGTCATAGAGACTTTGGCAAATCTGAGTTATGAAAACCAAGCGACATGGAGAGAAGTTTGGAGAAACTGGAAAAAAGCCTTCAGCGTAGAGAGAGTTACTGAGGCTTTTTTTGAAGACTATAAAGAAGTATTTTTTAAACTAAGAAGCGAATTACATGAACAGAGAATTCCAAGCAAAGAATCCCATGAATTCACTCTGCAGTTCCTCAACAGAATAATGTTTATCTATTTCATATCAAAGAAAGATTGGTTAGAAGAGCCAAAATTTGTAGATTGGCTATGGTCAAAATATATTGGCCTTGGGAAATACAATTCTAATGAATTCTATGAAAAATGGCTTAAACAGGTATTCCTCAAGGCTTTTAATAACAGGGAAAATGAAATTAAGGGGTTGCCAGATAGTGTTATAAGAGTGATATCCAATGCACCATACCTTAATGGGGGACTTTTTAGGGAAAATAGACTGGATGGTTATAAGATACTTATAACAGATATGATATTCCAGAAGATCCTCAAATTCTTTGAGTCTTACAATTTCACAATAAAAGAGGATATGCCACTAGAATCGGAAATTGCAGTAGATCCTCAGATGATTGGTTATGTTTATGAATCACTTGCAAATGTAGCTGAGGAAATATACGATAGAAATGATCTCGGTATCTTTTATACTCCTAGAGTAGAAGTCGACTTTATGTGCCGTAGAAGTTTGGTTGAATACTTATCAAAAAATCTCGCAGAAATACCCAAAGAAAAATTTTACCATCTTATTTTTGATCCAGTTGAAGAGAGAGATAAGATAGTGGAATGGTTTACCAAAAACCAGCAATGGAGACGACTTGAAGATATTCTTAATGGCCTATCTGTTGTTGACCCATCTTGCGGCTCAGGAGCTTTTTTGGTAGGTATGCTGAATGTCGTATCAGATTTATATAGAATAATCTATAAGCATTTAGGAAACAGTATATCAGACTTTGCGCTGAAGAACCGGGTAATTGAATATTCCCTTTATGGTGTAGACGTAATGCCATGGGCGATTCACGCAGCAGAATTAAGACTTTGGCTCCAACTTATAGTGGATACTGAGTTTAAAAAAGAGGATTTGAGGCAATACCCACTTTTGCCAAACCTTAATCTCAATTTAAGAGTCGGAGATTCTCTAGTCCAAGAAATTGGTGGCATAAGTTTCAATTTACGAAATAACAACCTCAAGACCCACCTAAAGAGGAAATTAGAGGAGCTAAAACAGGAGAAGCGAAAGTACTTCGAGAATTCGCCTACTGCAAAATTTAACACACCTGAAGAGGTTAAAAAGGAAGAGATCAGATTATTTGAAGAAATTATAGATGAAAGAGTTGAGAGTCTTACAAATGAAATACGGGTCTATGAGCACGAAATAGAAATGGCAGGGTATCAGAAAACACTTGTCGGAGAGCTAGTTATAGATGAAAAGAAAGTTAAGATGATTTGGACAAAAATAGAGATCAGCAGAGAAGAAATGAGTAAATTGCGAGGAGTCAAGGACCTATTAAACGATCCTGAAAGGAAACCATTTGTATGGGATATAGACTTTGCTGAAATTTTTGCAGACAGGGGTGGTTTCGATATAGTTATTGGAAATCCCCCATATGTTACACGAACTAACATTTCTCCACCGAATATGTCAAAAAAAGAAGCTTCTAAAAAAGAGAGAGATGAATATAAATCAAAATTATCAGATTCATTAAAAAACCTCTTCCCACAAATTACCAAAATTGGTACAATGTTAGATTTGTATGTCTATTTCTATTTTCAAGGAATGGCTTTAATCAACAGCTATGGAACATTCTCTTTTATCACTTCTAATTCTTGGCTTAACGTTGGATTTGGAGAAACGCTAAGAGACTTTCTCGCTAAATTTGGAAATGGTGTTGAGATATTTGATACTAGGAAAAGAGTTTTTGACCATGCAAAGATAAATACAGTAATTGTATTTCTCAGCAAGCCTGAAGCTTTCAGAACACTTGAAGAAGAAAGTGTGCCGAAAAATAGAAATATTGTAAAGTTTATTTTATTCAAAGGCGGATTTGAACTGGCAAACACTAGAAATAATTTAATTATAGCAGAGAATGAAACCAACGTTTCTGATGGAGATCTTTCACTTTTTGCTATTCAACAAGATAAACTTGGGAAAAACTTCAATGGGAAGCTAACAGAAACAGAGAAGGTTATCCGTGAAAACTGGAGTCTATTTAGGGCCCCAGATGTTTTTTTTAAGGTGATAGAAAAAGATAGAATACGTCAATTATCTAAGGTTTCAAGAGTCAAAGTTGGATATAGGACAGGTGCCAATGACTTCTATTACTTAAGCAAGAAAGAAGCCTCAGAAAAGGGTATAGAAGAAGAGTTTCTAAAGCCAATAGTAACAACTCCCAAGGAGTGTAAAAACATACTTTTAAGTTCAGATAAACTTCCCTACTTAGTTTTCATCTGCGACAAATCAAAGTCGGAGCTTTACGACACCTACGCGTTAAAATATATAGAAGAGGCAGAGAAAAAAGAAATAGAGGTCAAGAAAGGTCCAGACAAAGGAAAGAAGCTCAGAGGATACCAAAACCTTGAACTTATAAGGCTGTCCGGACGAAGGAACTGGTACTCATTAGGGGAAACTGTTCCACCTTATATTCTCGTCCCTCTTATATATTACAAAAGACCTGTAGTCTGCATCAATAATAATGCTCTTAATGATGTTAATATGGTAGGGATCCACCCGTTCGAAGAATATAAGAGCGAAAGATTAGCTCTTTCACTCCTCTCTACATTTTCTCTCCTTAATTATGAGCTATTTGGAATCTCAAATCTCGGGGAGGGGAGTCTCAAACTCAATCCAAGTTATATTGAAAAGTGCAGGATATTTGACCCAAAGTTCTTATCGATTCATGAAGGAATCTTAACGAAATTTGCACAAAGAGAATTTAGAGACGTTTTTGAAGAAATTGGTATAGACTCAAGCATGTCGATACGAGATCAGGACCCTGTCCCTCTTCAAGATAGGGGAGAGCTTGACAACATTATATTTGACGAATTAGGACTTACTCAAGATGAGAGAAAGGAAGTTTACTGGTCAGTTTGCGAGTTGGTGAAGCAGAGGATTGACAAAGCTAGGAGCTTGAGGGATTAGAATGACCAATTCCTTTACCGTTTATGTAGTTCCAGAGGTATTAATTTGGTTGAGAACAAGTGCCGGATGGGAAATAGGTGATGTTGCCAAGTTACTCGGAACATCTGAGGATGTAGTCAAGGAAATCGAATCAGGGAAAAGGAATCCGACTATGAGTCAATTGAATATCCTTTCAAAAAAATATCAAAGACCGATTGCGTCATTCTTTTTATCAGAGCCAAAGCAGGAAAAGGCAATGCCAAAGGATTACAGATTCCTATCTAACAAGATCAATGTATTTGACCGAAAAACTATCATTGTTATACGTAGAACCAGAAGTCTACAGAATCTAGGCAATGAACTTTCTCTGAATATCAATTATGCTTCAAAGACTGAAATCAAAAAAGCTAAACTCACCGATAACCCCGATCTTATTGCTTCTGAGTATCGAAAATTGCTGTATCTTGACCTTGAGAAGCAAAGAAGGTTTAAAGATGCTTACAAGATGTTTGGGTATCTAAGGGATGTACTTGAGAACCTCAATATCTTCGTTTTTCAATTCTCAATGCCTATTGATGATGCTAGAGGATTCGCATTAGCAGATGAAGTTCCTAATATTGTAGTCATAAACTCAAAGGATAGTATCGAAGCACGATTATTTACCCTGATGCATGAGGTTGGACACATTATGCTTGGGGAGACCGTCGTAGATCTTCCAGATGAGTCTTTGGTGATAAAAAGCAATATAGAGGAATGGTGCAACGCATTTTCTTCAGCGTTCCTGTTGCCAAATGAGGTCTCTATTGATTTATTCAACAAGAACAATGATTCCCTCACTAGAACGGATACCCTGAATACATTGTCAAGGAAATATAAGGTTAGCAAAGCAGTACTACTGGTAAAAATGGTAAATTTGGATTATATTTCAAGGCAAGAATTCGAGTCAGTATTTGCCAGATATACTTTCAGAGAAGAGAGGGTGGAAACGAAAAAGAAGCAGGCAAAAGGAACGACATCGGATCAGAGATGCCTTTCAGAAATGGGGAATAAATTCGTATCTCTTGTTGCTAATAATTTTGACAAGGAACTCATAACCTACAACGATGCCCTCAGCTTCTTATCTATAAAATCTAAAAATTTCGATAAAGTTTTGGCGAGAGCGAGAAAATGACTTCAAATCACTACGTTATAGATACATCATCGTTTGTAGATCTCAATAGACACCACCCTATTGATGTGTTCCCTAGTGTGTGGGCTAATTTGGAATCATTATCTAAAAAAGGACTTTTGGTAGCTCCTGTTGAGGTTTTACATGAGATTAATGAGAGAGATGACGAACTCGCTTTATGGGCTAAAAATAATTATGAACTTTTTCGAACACCTACAAAGAAGCAGATTGAAATACTGAGAGAAATACTAAAAAATTATCCTGCTTTGGTAAAAGAAGACAGGAAATATGATGCAGATGTCTGGGTAGTGTCTCTTGCAGTTGAGATAGCCAGAGAGCCTCAGCAAACCATAATCCAAATAAAAAAAATAGTTGTAACTGAAGAAAAACTTCGAGGAGATAAAATCAAGATACCATATATATGCCAAAAGTATGGAATAGAATCTATTGGCATTATTGAAATGTTAAGAATAGAAGGATGGAAATTCTAGGGTGATGATGGCATGACACTGCATAAAGAGATAATAGATAATAGTGATAGCAATAAACTAGTTAGTTTCTTAAATGATGCACTGAAGGAGAATGGGAAAGGCAATTTTGACATAGCTAGTGCCTTTTTTAACATTAGCGCTTTTGCTATGATAAAGGAAAACCTTGATCAGGTTGAAAGATTTAGGTTGTTATTGGGGGAGTCTCCAGAGATCAAGAACGATAACACATTAGGGGATGTTTTACTTGATGAAATAAAGAAAGAAGTCGAGGGTTTTGGTCTTTCAAAGGATTCGGATACGACAGTAAGACTCTTCATTGA
>JAKBQK010000249.1 GCA_021835265.1 Thermoplasmata archaeon | reverse complement strand
TTTTGATGAGTTTCAGAGTATCAGGCGAGAGGGCAACAACTCTGGTTTTCTCCTTTTTTGACGATCTCACAAAAATTCCTTTCTCAGATACATCGTCAAGATTTATTCTGACCAGTTCATGGAATCAGAACTGGCTAAAAATATTATACAAGATCTTTTCAAAAAACAGATCCAGCTTGTGTGAATCCATGAAGCCATCGCACTTCCGGCAGGTGTATGATTCAATCCCACTCCACTTATACCAGCCATTATAGTTGTCGTATTTCATGCAGGGGCCTCCACACAATGGGCCTTCTCATGCTCTTTTATCAAGTAATGAATAACTTCTGTATATGTGTCGATTCTAAGGTCAAATTTTAGTTCATGAAGAGTTTCATAATCCCTAATATTTATTTTTATTACTTTTCCGTACTCTTTCATTTCTACTACCTATGTAGGTAACGGTTATAAGGTATATATAGTTACTGATACCTACTTGGTTAGTAGTGAGAATGATGTTTTATTTATTATTAACTGTATTGTATATAGGTAATGGACTCTCTATCTGAAAAATATTCCAATACCCTGCTTTCTTTTCTTCTATCTAAAGAGAAGTTCTTAAAAACTGATTTACAAGTTGTTGTAACTAATATTCAAACATTAGATAAATTATTAAATAAATTTCAAAATGATAATTTAATAAAAATTGAAAAAAAGATTATAGGACGTAGAACTTTTGAAATCTCCCTCACAGACAAAGGTCGAAAGGTCGCAGAGCAGCTCAAGAAGGCAGAGGAAATTGCAAATTCTCCCACCATAGAGATCAAGGATATGGACGAACTTGATCTCACGATGACCGATGAAGAGGCAGAGATGGCAAAGCACCTCAACCTCCTCTTCCACATCAATGTGATGGATGACCACATCACAGTCGAGGAAGTGAAGCCAGGCAAGCCATCAAGGATATTCAACATATACGTGAAAAGAAACGGAAACGGCGAATTCCGCTTATGGTGCGAACACGACGATTCATATGACTGCTGGCATGTGAAGGCAGCATGGACATACCCCCATGTCCAGAAGATGATGATGCACTATAAAGGGAGAGTGAAAGTGTGCCCTTCATGTGGATATGAAGATCCCGAGGCCGCAAAGTTCTGCATGAATTGCGGGGTGAAATTGGAATGATGTGTGATGATATGAAGAATCCCCGGGAAACTACACTCAGGTTGACTGATAGGAGGAAAGATATTGGTTGTGAATTAGTGGAACTTAGGAAAATAGAGAAAATGATGGAGGTGTGAAACGGAATTGATATCATTGAATATGAAAAAAAATAAGAAATTTACATACCGGAATGGAAATGAAAGTTCACATGTTAGTTTAATTAAGGGCTTTGGAGAAAGAAACCCTCCCACTAGCAAGAAACTAGTTACTCTCGATATTTTGCTCAATCAATGCACCGACATTTCGGAGGAGGTTTGAGTGGGTACGAAACTCCATTATAACGGAAAGGACATTGAACCAATGTGCTTTTTAAGTGGTGCAGACACTTTTCCATGTTATGAAATTCTGGATGGAAAAGGGGAAGAAAATTATGTAGACCTAGTTTGTAATTCATCTCATTTTGTTAGAATGAAAGTAGACAAAGAAGGTAATAGGCAAAAAATTTTGGACAAGCCCGAAGATAGTATTACAATAGAGGAATTTATTAAAGAGCAAAAACCAATCTATTTAAAATTGTCTGACGAGGATAAGGAACTCTTCGACAACTATGTCAGTTTTATCAGCATAAAACATTCATTTGGGAGTGCAATATCTTTAAGGGTCTTGATAGAGAATTTCTTTAAAAAAAATTTTATTGATCCTGCTTTAACCAAATTTCTTTCTGAAGAAGATAAAGGTAAATTATTCTCTAAAGCAAAAAATAATAATACTGATTATTTATCGGAGGCCCTTCACACGATTAACTTTAAAGTACTTATTGATTTATTAAAAAATAATAAGCCTTTTAAATTAAAAAATTCTAAAACACAAAGTAAATTACGTGAATCGATTAATAGATACATCACAGAAAACGCGGAAGGAAAAACTAAAATTTTAGTCGAAAACGAATTAACTAAAATATATGGAATATTTAATATCGCATCCAAGGTTATACATGGGAACCGATATGATACTAACCAAATTTTTTTGGATTCAAAACCACTTTTTGAAATACTTATGAGATTTTACCAACGGGAAAGTGAAGAATTAGGTGATTAAAATGAGTGATAAAGAAGAATATGTTGACACGATCTCTCTTCAGGTTGCTGCACAAATTATAAAACATATATCAGCTGGATTATACCGGTCTCCTGGAAGTTCCATAAAAGAACTGCTTAGCAATTCTTATGATGCAGATGCTTCAAATGTGTTGATAACCTTTCATTTTAGTTATCCCAACGGCAACCTTCGCTTAGATAAAATTACCATCAAGGATGATGGGGAAGGAATGTCCATAAAGGACCTATATTATGTATTTACACACATAGGAGGAAGCATTAAAAATACAACAAGTGATATTAGCATCACTCCTAAAAAGAAGAGAAAAGTTGTTGGAAGAATGGGAATAGGCATGTTGTCGGTTGCATCAGCCTGCAAAGGGTTTATTGTTAGAACGAAGAAATCTGGTGAAACTAGGGAATATATTGCAAAGATATCTCTTACCTTTTTTGATGACATCATCCAGAGAAACGAATCTATGGACAAGTCAAAGTTGGGAAACGTAGACTTATCTTCTAGGCATGTAGGGGGTTTCGACTCTTATACTGAAATTGAGATCAGTGATTTTAAACCACCATTCCTTGAATCAATTGTTCCAACAATAAGGGACTCTTATGTTTGGATGGAACCAAGAGAAAATGATCCAGACGATAAGTATTTTGAAGAATTCGTATCGTATATACAGAAGAAAAGGAAATTGTCACAACTATCTCAAATAGATAGACTGATTGTTGACGTTGGATTAATGAGTCCTGTCGATTATCTACCAGACGGTCCTGTGAGAACAAAAGTGAAATATAATGATAAAGAGTTCAAAATCCCTGGAGCAGATGACCCTATATACACGGAACTTAAAGAAGCAACTAATAAATTAGACTTTAATGTAAAATTTAAATTATTAACTAAAACCGAATCTGGAGAAATAGAAATACGTAACGAATTTAAAATTTTTAAGCCAGTTTTATACCCAAACCTTGACGAACTAGAGAAGTTCGGATTTTATGATTTGGATCCTCATCTTTATATCATTCCTCAAAGAAATGAAAGTGTTCTTTATGACAATGGGGAATACGAGAAAGCAGTAGTGAAAGGATATTACTATCACCAGTCAAAAAGGATATCTCCTGCTGAATATAGTGGACTTTTGTTTAGACTTTTCAACGTTGCGTTGGGCAATGAGTTTACTGATCCAATGAAATTTTTTGTTGATACATATATGATACAACAGCAGTCATTGGTCGAATTATTCATGGATGATGGATTTCAACAAATAGTAAACTTAGACAGAGAAGGTCTTTATGAAGGAAATAACATGTACCGATATCTTAAAAACTACTTAATAAATTATATTCGTGGGGATGCACCTCCTAAGCCAAATACAGTAAATACTGAAAACCAAAAAGCAATTGTGGAGTCACAATTCTTGAAGGAACAAGAAAAGTTGTTTCCTGAAAACACAAGAGGATCAGTAGTTTCTAAAATTAAGAATCTTAGAGAGGAATATAGAAAGAAAAAAATCAAAAGAAGAGTGGAAGGAGTGCAACAAAAAATACTTGATGAATATAACGTCGAGGAGATAGAGTTTAAAAGGGTAAAATCAATTCATGAAGTAGGTTTATACAAGGACTCAAAAACTCTAATAGCAAAGATTCCTTCTTTTACAAAAAGAAGAGGACTATGGGACACCCTATGTGTAGGTTTGTTGTATAATTTAGGTAATGATCAGGGAAAGAAAGAGAAGATTATTGAATTTGTAATGAGTCTTTACAATGAGATAGAAGAGGGGAATGAAAAACAAAATCAATAATTTCTGTACTTTCCACTATCAAGTAGATTCTGGATTGTCACTATTTCATCTTCCGTTATTATCTTAAAATTTAGATCCTTCTCCAGTTCTAACAATTTTCTTAAAATGATTTCTTTAAATGTTATATTTAGTCTTCCTTTTCTTCCATCTTTCCTGAAATACCTGTTTTCAGGCTTTTTGCTTTCCTCTACTATCCATTCCCTAAATTCCAGGAGCTTCTGAACCTTATAATCTCCAGATTTGGCCAGTGCAATCATGGTTTTGTCCTTCATTACAACAGTACACATCCAGCATCCAAATCTCATTGAAGTGTTTCCATATAGATCAACAACAAGCTGTGTTTCTGGTAATGCTTTTTTGCCGGGAAACATCAAAAAATACCAAACATCTTCGGCTGTCCAATGTATAATTGGAGCTGCCACATCTATTCCTTTCTGGCTCACCCATACATCACTGCCACATTCGTTGGCATTTCCATTTAGACAGGAGCTCCTTAGCCTTATGTCCCTTTGTTGGCTTTCTCCCATCCGCAATCCAGTTATAAAGAGGCCATGGTCATCATGGAGTTTCCTTGAAGGTTTGATCTTAATTTTTGGAGTACACCACCTGAATCTTGGCCCTGGAGGAGGATATCCCCTACCAATCATCCTTACCCAGTAAGTGTCATTTATGTCTGGGTAAACGATCTTCACTTTGGCAGGATACTTCTTCTCTATAGACTTCAAGAATGTATGAGCAACCACAGACATTTGAGGTATTTCCATCATAGTGTCTGAATAGGTAATGTTCAGATCAATATCAGGGTGGACCGTCTTCATATACAACGATAGAACCACAAGGGCAGTACTATCCTTTCCTCCAGAATAGGTAACGATCCATCTTTTGTTCTTTTTGTAAAGTTGTTCTAAAATATTTATGCTTTCCTGGAATTTTTCTTTAAAAGTATTTATTATATACAATGGCAGCAATGAAATATCATTCGATTCAATTATTTGCCTTTGAAATTCCATAAGTACAATACATGCAAATATATAAAAGATCTTTGTAAGGCTAGAGTGTGGGACACTATTCTATGATCTGCCCATGTTGAACAGATTGTGCCAGGTTCCAGTGCAGAACAGTGCATGATCTATCCTGTCATCCCTCCTCTGTGATATATTCCATCCAAGCATCTTCTTATCCGCTGCAAACCCCGATTCTGAATTGCTCCTCTGGTGGTACTCTTCCAGGTATGGCATGGTATTCTCAACAAACTCCTTCATTGTGTCTTTCCATTTCTTTGATCCATTCAGGGTGGAATTCTTCTTTGGTATTATGAAAACCTTCGTATTGCCAAGTCTGTCCATGTATGACGGGGATGAATAATACCTGTCAAGACGGATGGAATCCATCTCTATCCCGATGGATGAGAGAAGATTCATGGCGCGATCATAAGATTCCCTCTCAGATTTCATGGATGATCCGGAGGCTATGTATAATCTGGTTTCTAGATCCATTATGGCAAATGAATATGCAAACAGCCTCTTCTTATGTTCCTTTGCCTTCTTCGTTCTGTCTTTCTCTTCCCTGTTTTCCGGGCTTTCCTTTGCGAGATCCTTCAGCTTCTGCGCATATGATTCGTAATTCTTCTTCACCGTGAGGCCATAACCTGTACCATCACCAGTTGCCCTTGAACTGATTACTCCCTTTTTCTTCAATAGAAGAACATGGAGGTTGTGTATTGCAATAAAGACCTCATCATTTGAATAGAGTCGTTCAATGGTTTTGTATGATACATCTATGCCTGATATCATGGAGAATATCACAAGCATGTTTGCGAACATTCTGTTAGACTCACAGACAAGCTGTTTGATCAATAACAGCTTGACCCTCTGTTCCAGTGTGAGAGAATGTGGATGTCCTGCTCGCGGAAGTATGCGTATTGTGGATACGGCTTCATTCACCAGTGGATCGAGGCCCCTCATTGCTGTCTTTATTCTCTGTGCGAACTCCTGCTCATAGGTTCTCCAGTCCCTTTCCTTCTTGGGATGTTCCAGCGCATATTTTTTTCCAA
>JAKBQK010000314.1 GCA_021835265.1 Thermoplasmata archaeon | reverse complement strand
TATATGAAAGTTGAATGATTATTTATGTACAACGAAAAAAAAGGATTTGATGTCATAGAAGCTTTAGGTTTCGTTGGACTGGTATTCGGCATTATGCTGATTCTAATTGGCATCGGAGTAATCTGATTCACCGGCAAGTGACTTTTTCATCTGATTTCTACTGATTTTTAAACATGGCCTTGGCGGCGTTTCTCTGTTAAGTCTCCTTGCTGCATTTGAGGTGTTTTCTATACCTGCTGCAAATGGGATAATAGAACTGTATGCGCTTACAAAATTATCAGCTGCAGAAGTTTGGTTTGGAACTGCATCATTGACAGGATTCATTGCTATCTATTTGCACCATGATGAGGAGGAAAAAGATATATAATAACAAACTATGAAAGAATTATGTACACGCATTCAGGAAGAGTAGACATTGTAAAGTTCATAAGTATAATGGGAATGCTTGGCGGGCTTTTGCTAATTCTCATGGGCATAGGATTAATCTGATCTTCTTGTAGTCGTTAATGGGGTTCGATGTTTGAGACAAATAAGTTCTCAAATGGCAATATTTATATTCACAGTTAATTTATAAAAGATTTAAGACACGCAATAAAACAGGCAGGTCAATTATACTTATGAAAATTGTCTTGTTGAACTGAACGCACCATTATTTTACGAAGGTGTCAATTTTTAGGATACCATGATACCATTTTTCCATGACATCCAAACATGTCAAAATACACATTTTGTCATGTCATGAATTGGATCCCATTCTCCCCTTTATATACTGACCTTAACCTTTACACAGAGATCTCTCATGTCACTATTAACAAACATATTTAAAGACTTACATAATGTCATGTTATGGGTTTACCGGTCCCTAAGAACATGATGATCCAATCCAGTGGAAGATCTCTATCGATAGATTTTTTTTCTGATGAGGAAGTTCAGAAGATCTTTCTTGAGGTCTCGCAGAAGATCATAACAGATAAAAGAAGGTCAGAAAAGCACAAGAGATATTTTCTCCTAGTGCAGTTTCTTTACAGAACAGGTGCCAGGATCGATGAGGTCCTTATCATCAAGCCGTCAGATATCAATCTGGGAACAAATTCAATCAGAATGAAAACGCTCAAACAGGGAAAAGACAAGAATGGTATTCAAAGAGAGAAATATCGAATTATTCCATTACATTCAGAGCTGAGGGATGCATACATGCAATATCTCCTGGACATGAACATTTCAACAAAATCTGAGGATCCTTTGTTTCCAATGTCAAGGCAGGTAGTAGATCTTTATCTTAAGAAAATGCAGGAGAAACTTGGCTTTAAGATTCATGCACACAAATTCCGGCATACCTTTGCTGTTAAGGCCATAATGGATAATGTTCCTTTGAATGTGTTGCAGCAGTGGTTGGGTCATTCATCTGTTTTTACCACGAGTATTTACACTCAAATAACAGGGATGGATACATCGGAGTTTATGGGGAGGGTGAGATGAATGTCAGAGCAATATAACGGAACTCATACATCCGAAAAAGCATAATGGTCATTGAGAATGGTGATTCATCATAAAAATCTTCCATTGATATTTACAAGCAATACTTTTATTTTATATTTTCCTTTCATATTAATTTCTATAATCTGTGATTGAGCAACATAAACATATCACATTGATCACTGAATATGGAATAGTAAAGCAATAATAATAAAGCCACTAAGATTTTAATATTCTAAAAAGAAATCTTTTCATGGCAAAAATATTTAAAGGCTACAGACTGATAGAGTTACAATGGGAGATATAGAGAAACTTGCCAGCTTCCTTATGGAGAGAAATGAGATAGACCAGAAGATCACTGAGGTCATCCACAGACCAGCAGAAAAGGGTCATATCTCAGAATGGATTGCCTCTAAGTTATTTCCTATAAAGCTTAACTATAATGGGAGGGAAAAAGGCTATGATGGAATTTTCATGGATGGAACTCTAGAAGGTAAGAAAGTTAATGTAAAATACTATTCCGCTAACCAACATATTATTGATCTCAATCCGAATGTCGGCGAAGACATTTTTTTATTAATTCTTACAGGACCTTATAGTTCGGTATCCTCGTCAAAAGACCAGAAAAGACCATTCTGCATATCCAATATATACCTTTTCAATGAACGAAACCTCTGCAATTCTTTGCAAGGTGGAAATGTAAAAGTAGGTGTTGGTTCAAGTGTAAGGAGAGAGTACTGGGAAGCAAACGAGATATATCCGGAAGACAAGCTTGGTTACGACTTGGGCATGAAACGTGAACTATTAAGTTTGTTCTCCCCTGAGTAGGAGGAAGTATGACAAGGTTTGCGGAACTTATGCAGGTGGAAGAAAACATTGTGTCAATCACTTATAAACATTGTGTAAATATGAGGGAATGGTTCGAGGTGTGTAGATGAGCATTGACGAACGCACCATAGTTGCTGATGTGAAGAGTTACATTGACAGCCTTGAAGGTTTCCGTGCAGAAGTTGAAGAGCACACTCCGAATATGAAGCGGATGGACCTCACCTTATATAATGGAAGAACACTTATATGTACTGCTGAGTTCAAAAGGCCGACCACCATCGAGGGTAAAACACCCAGAAATTTCGGCGTGGTTATGGACGCGTTCCTTAAGGCAAGCAACAAGAATAAGCCGCCAAGGTTCTTCATCACATCTAACTTCAACGAAACAATATTATGGGACAATAGTGATGTCAACAAACCTGTAATGGCCAGGGATGTGTATACATTATATCTTGATAAAAAGATAATCAAGGACGATGATTTCGAAGACGATGATGTTAAGGAAGACATAAAGAAGAAGATGCAGGAACTCGTTCAATACATAGAGGATCTCTACGAAGGGGTTAAAAAGGTCTATTACAAACCTCTAGGCGAGAGTTTCATATTAGGACTTAATGCACATCTTGAGAGTGCCTCATCGGTCATTAAGAGACACGTACCGAATAAGATTCTACAGAGATGGTGGAAGGAACAAGATTACGCACCGAAAATTAGCTTCAGTGATTCAGATCGTGAAAAAATAGCGAAATACAGCCTCTACGTGCTTGCAAACAAAATCGTCTTCTACTACGTGCTCAGAAGGATGTTCCCACCAATTCAGAAGATTGATGCAAATAGGGAGAGAATAGAGGAGCTCAAAGCAGAACTTGATTCATGTTTCTCTGCTGCCAGACAGATATCCGGAGACTACGAGACGGTATTCGAGGAGAGCGAAGCGGATCTCATATCGTTTCAGGATCAGGAGAATTTAGACTCTGTTAAGGCTCTCATAAACTTCCTGGAAAATTATGACTTCAGTGACCTGACCCAGGATCTTCTCGGTAACATCTATGACAGACTCATAAGTCCGGAAGAGAGGCATGCCAACGGTCAGTACTATACTCCAATACCCATTGTCGATCTAATAAATGCCCTCACCATAAGGAAAAAGGACGCCCGTGTCATGGATCCTGCATGTGGATCCGGCACTTTCCTTTCGAGGGCATTCGATCTGAAGCTCAGACTCTACGGAAAGGAAGACGGGAACGTAAGGGAGGCGATCATTGAAGATATATTTGGGTGCGATATAGCGGCATACCCGGCCCATCTTGCAACGGTAGCCCTTGCATCAAAGCTCTTAATGTATAACCCATCTGTATATCCAAATATACTGAGAAAGGACTTCCTTGATATCATGACAACCAACGTTATCCCGAAGCTGAGGACTGAGTATGAAGAAAGTTTAAAAAACCATACCATATCGCTTATTGGCGAAGAGAAGCCTGTGTCTTTCAAACCCATAGATGCTTTCGTTGGAAATCTTCCTTACATAAGGGGTGAGGAAATACCGAACAAGGAGGACGAGAGGAGAAAAGTTAAAGATTTCCTCAGTCAGAACAGTTATGCCGATACGGGGGAGGAATATCTTTACCTTCCTGACATGAGTGCCGATTTTCATGTTTATTTCTGGTACTATCTGCTTCCGTTCCTCAAGGAGGGGTCAATGGTTAGCTTTCTAACTTCAGATACATGGATGAATGTAGAATATGGGGATGGCTTTAAGAAATTCCTGAACAGATACTTCAAAATTCGATACATAATAGATTCTTCTGTTGAGAGGTGGTTCGAAGACGCTCTTGTGAATACAGTCATAACAGTGATCGAGAGGACGAATAGCAGGGAAGAAAGGGAAAACAGTGAGATCAAATTCGTTAGGATCAACAAAAGAATATCAAAAATTATTAATGATCTCGATGATGCGATGCGTATAGCTGAGGCTATTGAAAAGGATTACCCTGTGGATGGAATAACAATCGTTCGAAAAGTCAGGCAGGCAGACATAGGTTTCAACAATGTCATGAAAAGCAAGTTGTTCCAGTATTTGAGAGGTCCGAAAGAATTCTTTGAGATTACGAATAACAAAAATATGATCCCGCTGGATAAGATAATGGATGTTAAATTCGGGATTAAAACCGGAGCCGATTCTTTCTTTTATGTTTCAGATATAACTGACAAATACAGCAATGATGACCTTAAGATGTTGTTTGGACTCAGAAGAGGAGAAATTAATAGAATAAGAGTCATAAAAGACGGAGCGAATGTTACTCATCTTATTGAGAAAAAGTATTTATTTCCAATCCTAAAAAGTCCGAAGGAATTCACTATTCCCGGTAAACTAGTCTTCAACCAGGAAACCAAAAAGAACATTGTTCTAATAAAAGAAGTAAATAAGAGCGACATAGAAAAATATGCCTTAGAATATCTTGAGTATGGTGAAAATAACCCTCACGGGGCACCACATTCTGAATCGTCTACGTGTAAAAGTCGAAAGCCTTGGTGGAAACTTTCTCCAATAATAGTTCCAGAGATGGCATTTCCTGATCAGTTAGGAGATACATATATTTTCCCAAAGACAAGCTATTATTTGAACAAAAAACTCTATTTTATGAATTTAAAGGATGATTATAAAGATGACTTGATTTCAGTTTATTCTTTTTTAAACTCTTCCCTATCCTTCTTATATCCAGACCTTATTTGCAGAAATTATGGAGGAGGTACCACTAGTTGTACAATATATGAAGCTAAAATGTTTCCCGTTCCAAAACCAGAGGTCCTTAGGCCATATTATAGTAAATTAGAATCTATTATGAGAAAGATGGAAAATAGGAGTATGGGCTCTGTATTTGAAGAGATATGGGACACTAATGGTGAATTCAGTCTTAATAAAGTAGAGAAAGACAGGCTAGAGTTGGATCGAACCATATTAGAAGCCTTAGGTTTTAAAGACCCGGATAAGTTTTTGATTTTCTATTATCCTTTTGTTGTCAGGATCATAAAAGAGCGGCTTGACAAAGCGAAGAGCGTTAAAACTTCCAATAAAAAAGGAAAGGTATCGCTATCTAAGGTGGCTGATGACCTAATTAAACACCTTAACGTTAAGGATTTCCCGCAAGACTATATTAACAAAATCGCAGGAACGCTTAAGATAAGGAAAGGGTCGAAGATATTAATAGGAACGGATTTAGTGGGTAACTTTGTTTCAATAGATGGAGAGAAGGAATACTATGATACAGATGAAATGACTCGATATGTCTACTACTGTTCACTGAGAGGCTTAGATCGAGTGCCGGTTCCGGCTGACCTGAAATCAGTGTTAAGCGAGTTCAAAGAGGATCTCGAATCATGGAGGAATAAAATAATGATGGAAATAGATACCATAACGGACGACGAGAAGTATAAAGATAAGCTGTTTGAACTCTGCATCAAGAAATTGAACTACCCCATGCTCGATAAATATTCATGATATGGAAAAAACCTCTAATTTAAAATTATAATCTTCTTTTCTTTTTACTTCAAGAAACATGAGTCTTCTATATATAATATGAAAAAGAAACGTTAATGACCGGAATATAAAAATTATTTTGGATGAAATTATTTGTCAATTCTAGAAAAGATTTCTCTTTCTGCCAATCTCAGAGCGGAAACTGCAAGAGGATCGCCCCTATTTAATTGTTGTTCGAATTCTTTTTGTGCATCATCGATTGAAATTCCTTCCAATCCTACAAAATAATGCCGTGCAATATCCTTTAAATTCATAAAATAG
>JAKBQK010000077.1 GCA_021835265.1 Thermoplasmata archaeon | reverse complement strand
CAGATCAAGAAAAGGTCTATCAGTTTATCAGGAAGAACAGTTTTGGGTTACTTCTTACATCAGTCAATGACGAGATATTTAACTCACAAATACCGTTTATCATAAAACCAGAGGGAGATTCTTTTATTCTTTATGGCCATCTTTCCAGAAATAATGATCAGTGGAAAACTTCAGAAAACAAGAAGGTTACCGTTCTATTTCTCGGACCTCATCATTATATATCACCCAGATGGTATACAATAGAGTCTTCTGTTCCAACCTGGGATTACGCTACTGTGAAAATTAATGGGATACTAGAATTACTGGAGAGATGCCAAACAGAACTCTTGTTAAAAGAGCTGAGTCTTGAATTCGATCCAGAGTGGGCGGCATTACAAAAAGAAAAAGAAGATTTTTATCAAAAAATGATAGAGGAAATTGTCGGTTTTAGAATAAAAGTTACAGAAATAATTGCAAAATGGAAAATGAGCCAGAACAGACCAGTTGAAGATATCACAAAAGTGTTAGATAATCTTAACAAAATACCTCATTCTGATGCCAAAGAAACCGCTCATGAAATATTGGAATCTAACCTTTCAAGATTAACCAGGACAAAATTATGATAGCATATACGAGTCTTTTATGCCGCTCAATATGAAACAAACCTTAACTTTCAGATCCAAGTTATTATTCCAACCTTTTAGCAGAATCATTTGAGATTTTTGAACTAAACATTCTACATTTAAATGTATGCCGGGATCGGGGATCGAACCCGAGACCTCCGGATTTCTCAGAAAAATTCTTATGAGTCCGGCGCTCCACCTACTAAGCCACCCCGGCGCTTAAAATAGTTTTTAGATTATTGAGCTGGGACTTCCTCTGCCGGGGCATCTTCAGGAACTGAAAAGTTATATTTCTCTCCAGTGCTTGTGAGCTCTGACTTTCTAAATTCCAGCTTTTTGAGCGGGTATATATCTTTGACTCCGTTTAATATTTCTGATACTGATTCATCTTCTATTATAAATCTAGCAAATTCAAAGTAATCCATATTCTTAACTTTTTCAGAAACAATTTGAGTAATGGCATTTCTCAGCTCAACACTTTTAGCTGATGTCAACTTATTTTCTGTTACAGCGACCACTTTAAGAACAAATTCGTAACCATCGGTAGTTTTTACATCCTTTACAATATCAATTCTCTCCTTTCTTCTCCTTACCATTCTTCTTATATAATCGTCGTTAACAGAATGACCAACGAAAATTGTACTACACTTTGTACCAACACAATCTAAGACCTTAAATTCGAGCTTTGCGTTTGACTTTTTGAAATTCCCAGAAAAGTCTGATATAGGAATTTCCACCACTCTTCCTTTTATACTATCGGGTCCAGTACCCACTGTCATAGCTATTTCTTTTCCTCCAAGCTGACTCGGAGCCATAATTCTGTACCATTTCTTTTCTTTCCACTTATCCTTCGTTCTTTTATTTGATCTTTCTCCAGCCATTCAATCCCTCTAAAGGTGCACTTTAAACTTTACGAAATAATAACAGTGAAATTAAATGTTTCGATTATTAGAAAGAAACCATTTAAGGAGCATTTTGAAAACTATCCATCCTAAAGTGCAATGTGTATTGAACATCCTCTACTCCTACACTATACGTTAACGTGCTAGTTTTACTAAAAGTGAAAGCAATTGGAAAACCTATTATAACTATTATAAATTACCGTACGAAGAGTTTAATAAATAAAATCCTCTAACGGGATAACTCAAATAAGTAAAAGGTGAATAAATGGCAGGACAAAAACCACACATAAATTTGGTAACGATAGGGCATGTTGATCATGGAAAGTCGACTTTAGTAGGGAGACTGCTGTTCGAGCACGGTGAAATTCCACAGCACATAATCGATGATTACAAGAAACAGGCCGATGAAAAAGGAAAAGCTACGTTCGAGTTTGCTTGGGTAATGGATAGGTACAAAGAAGAAAGGGAAAGAGGAGTTACAATTGATCTATCTCACAGGAAGTTTGAGACAGATAAGTACTACTTCACTATCATTGATGCACCAGGGCATAGGGACTTTGTAAAAAATATGATTACTGGAACAAGTCAGGCAGATGCAGCTATGCTTGTAATATCTGCAAGGGAAGGAGAAGGGATCATGGCACAGACAAGAGAACACGCATTCCTTGCAAAAACACTTGGAGTACAACAGATCATAGTACTTGCAAATAAGATGGACTCAGTACAACCACCTTACAGTGAAAAGAGATTCACAGAAGTAAAGGGAGAAATAGAGAAGTTCATGGCGTCTGTTGGTTACAGGAATTTTCCAATAATCCCAATTAGTGGTTATAAGGGAGATAACATAACGAAAAAATCAGAAAACATGAAATGGTACAGTGGACCAACATTACTGGAAGCATTAGAATCATTAAAGGTACCCGAGAAACCAACAAACAAGCCTCTCAGGCTACCAGTTCAGGACGTTTATTCCATAACTGGAATAGGAACAGTTCCTGTTGGAAGAGTTGAAACAGGAATTATAAAACCTGGAGACAAGGTTATATTCATGCCGGCCAATAAGCAGGGGGAAGTAAAATCTGTGGAAATGCATCATGAGTCATTGCCTCAGGCAGAACCAGGAGACAATGTAGGGTTCAATGTAAGGGGAATAGCCAAAAATGATGTCAAGAGAGGAGATGTTTGTGGACCAGTTAATGCACCACCAACCGTAGCCAAATCATTCACGGCTCAGATAGTAGTTCTGAACCATCCAAGCGTTATTGCAGTTGGTTACAAGCCCGTATTTCACGTTCATACAACTCAGGTTGCGTGCAGGTTTGAAGAGCTCGTAAAGACAATCAACCCTAAGGACGGTACAACAAAAGAAAACAATCCTCAGTTCATCAAGACTGGAGATATAGCGGTTGTTAAAGTGGTTCCAGATAAACCATTGGTAATAGAGAAGGTTGCAGAATTCCCACAGCTTGGTAGGTTTGCTATTAGGGATATGGGACAAACTGTTGCCGCAGGTCTCTGCCAGGAAGTAGAAACTAAGTAAAGTGAACATCATGGTATCATATAGAGCTAGGATTTCACTGAGTGGAACTGATCATAGGATAGTGGACGAAGTCTGCAGGGAGATCAAAGGTATTGCGCAAAGAACAGGGGTTGATATTCACGGTCCTGTTCCATTACCTACCAAAAGATTAACCGTTCCAGTAAGGAAGAGCCCAGATGGAGAAGGTTCACCGACCTGGGACAGATGGGAAATGAGGGTTCATAAGAGACTCATCGATATTGATGGAGATGAAAGGACGCTTAAACAGGTAATGAAAATTTCAATACCAGACGGAGTCCAGATAGAAATTCAAATGAAAAATTAATTTTTTCTAATATTTTAAAGGTGTTTTTATGGGTCGAAAGGAAGATAATATTGCAAAGGCTGCAACATTAGTTAATAAGGCTGAAAGTATAAGAAATATTGATATTGCTGCACACATTGATCATGGTAAAACAACGCTCAGTGATAATTTAATTGCTGGAGCAGGGATGATGAGTGAGGATCTTGCCGGAAAGCAGTTAATGCTGGATTATGATGAACAGGAACAGGCCAGAGGAATAACAATTAACGCAGCTAACGCTTCAATGGTTCATCAGGTAGACGGTAAGGATTATTTGATTAATCTGATTGATACTCCTGGACATGTAGACTTTGGTGGAGATGTAACAAGGGCAATGAGAGCTGTAGATGGTTGCATTATAGTTGTTGATTCTGTGGAGGGTGTAATGCCACAGACTGAAACTGTAATAAGGCAAGCACTAAGGGAATATGTTAAACCAACCATGTTCATCAACAAAGTCGATAGGTTAATCAACGAATTAAAGCTAAATTCTGAGGAAATGCAGAAGAAATTTATTAAAATAATTAATGATGTTAATAAACTAATTGCTAAATATGCGCCAGATAAGTTCAAAAAGGAATGGGAATTAAGCGTTCAAAACGGAAAGGTATCATTTGGTTCAGCATATAATAACTGGGCTATTTCAGTGCCTGCAATGAAGGTCTTCAATGTCAATTTTAATGATATTGTATCAATGGTGAGGGAGGGCAAGCAGAAAGAACTGGCCAAAAAAGCACCATTGCATAAAATCATTTTAAATATGGTGGTTCATCATTTGCCAGATCCTAAACAGGCTTCTGAATACAGGATACCCAACGTATGGCACGGAGATCTCGAGTCGCAGGTAGGCAAATCAATGATGGTTTGCGATACAAAGGGTCCACTTGCAATGATGATTACAAAAATTATTGTCGATCCACATGCTGGTGAAATTGCAGTTGGGAGAGTATTCAGTGGTACTTTAACTAAAGGGCAGGAACTATACATAAGTAGTGCTTCAGGCAAGTTCAAAATTCAAACCATTGCAATGATGGTTGGTCCAGATAGAATTCAGGTTGACTCAATTCCAGCAGGAAACATCGCAGCCGTTATAGGGCTCAAGAGTGCAATTGCCGGTTCAACAGTATCAGCAGTTGCAGATATGGAACCTTTTGAACCCATGACTCATTACACAGATCCGGTGGTCACACTCGCAATTGAAGCGAAACACACCTCAGATCTGCCGAAATTAATTGATGTACTAAAAACTGTCTCCAAAGCTGATCCTTCTATTCAGGTAAACATAAACCAGGAAACAGGTGAACATCTTATTTCAGGAATGGGTGAACTCCATCTTGAAGTAACGCTTTATAGAATCAAGAACGATTACAAGATTGAAGTTACAACCTCTGACCCAATAGTTGTGTATAGGGAAACTGTAGAAAGAACAGGAGGGCCATTCGAGGGAAAATCACCAAATAAGCATAATAAATTCTACTTCAAGGTTGAGCCACTGGAGGAAAGTGTGGTTCAATTAATCAGAGATGGTGTTTTACCACAGGGTTCAAAGTTCAAGGATAAGAGGGCTACAATTGAACAGTTACAGAATGCAGGAATTGATAGGGATACTGCAAGAGGAATAACCGCAGTAATGGGAGAAAATGTAATGTTTGATGTTACAAAGGGAATTCAGTATCTAGATGAAACCATGGAACTGCTTCTGGAATCGTTTAAAGAGGTTGTGGAAAGAGGCCCACTGGCGAATGAAGGAATGACTCATATAAAAGCATCTCTAGTCGATGCAAAGTTACACGAGGATAGTATTCACAGAGGTCCTGCACAGGTAATTCCTGCTGGTAGAAACTCACTTTACGGGGCAATCTGTCAGGCCAGGAGAGTATTGATGGAGCCTATCCAGAAAGTCTATATAAATGTACCACAGGATATAATGGGTTCAGTTACCAACGAAATTCAGCAGAGAAGGGGAGTAGTTGACGAGATGAACATTGAGGGCGATGATATAGTAATCGTTGCTAGAGTTCCAGTTTCAGGCATGTTTGGTTTTGCATCTGCTATTAGAAGTGCTACTGGTGGTAAGGTTCTATGGAGTTCAGAGAACTCAGGCTATCAAAAAGTACCTCCAGAGATACAGAAGGAAGTTGTTTCAAAGATCAGAACAAGGAAAGGCCTGAAGCCAGAGCCATATAACGAAGATTATTACTCTTCCCTCTAATTTTTATATAAATTTTTAAAATTACTCATAATATACGCTTATGGTTTTAACAAAAGTTTTTTGCAGTAAATG
Source organism: Thermoplasmata archaeon (assembly GCA_021835265.1). The sequence goes on along the minus strand of JAKBQK010000077.1, from coordinate 442 downwards.
TGGTGCTTCAAGAGAAAATTTTGAACTCGTATGTAATACCTGTGGATCACCTTTCATTATAAAAGTGTCCGGACCATATGAAAAGAATACGGTTTCAAACTATGATTATTTCGAGACTCCCATCATTCCGATCAATTTAAAAACACCCATAATTGAAACAAATCAGTTTATGGCTAAGTTCGAATTTTATAATCCTACACTTTCTTATAAAGATAGGGGTATGAACACTCTCTTTTCATTCTTGAAATACAAAAAGTTCCTTCAGGAGGGAGACGAAGTAAGTGAGGATTCCTCTGGAAATGCCGGTGCGTCTTTTGCAATGTTTTCTAAAATGTTAGGGCTTAAAGCGACTGTATTCACTTCAGTTTCAGCTAACCCAAATAAGATGAAACAAATTGAAGGGTACGGATCTAGAACTGAAAGAATAAATGGATCGAGAAAA
>JAKBQK010000099.1 GCA_021835265.1 Thermoplasmata archaeon | reverse complement strand
TTTTTTGTATAACTGATCCATATACCTGTTATATTCCCCTTCTGTCAATGAATCCTCAAAATTCTCTGCACCAAATAGCTTCCTGTAAAATTCTTTATCATAAATATAGGAATCAATGAACATTTCCCTGTCCCTCAGATTCTTATCGAACATGTATTCAAACTGATCGACAAGCGTTTCACGTGGCGTCACATGCCTTAATTCTCCCACTCTCTCATATCTGCCATCGGGAAGGAGTCTTAACCATCTTCTCTTTACCAGAGGTTCTAAATGGAATATACGAACATTCTGAGGCCTTAGGCGATGCTTTTTACTGTCCTTAAACCTGTCTCTGATCCTATCCCTGATATCGTATTCGTCCATTCTAAGTGTATCTGAGTGAGTCATTAGATTAAGAATGTATGCATTAACGACACCGGGACTTTTTCTTTCCATTGATTAAGAATATTCCGAAAGTATTTAAACAATATCTATAACGATATAGGAATAAATAACATGGTCGATTTCCGATATTCCATGTAATATTCGCTAAGATTATTCACTTTGTATGGAATTAAAAGTCAGAAGACGAATCGTAAACAAACACGGTGACTCAGGGATGATATCCATTCCCCCGCTATTTTTAGAGAATATGGATGCGTTAGGTTGCAGGGATGTGATTTTATCGGTTCCAGACAGGGATCACATTTTAATCGAGGTGATAAGGAAATGATCGATGCCAGGCCTTTGAAAGAGCAATCGAACAAATTCCAAGAACCTCTAAAATCTCTCATCGACATCCAACGGGATGCAATGCCAGAAAGTGATTTCATAAGTTTGTTTATGGCACTTCGAAAGAAAGCCCGAGAATTAGATTCTAAACAGAAGAAGGAGAGTGAATAAGATGACAGTAAAAATTAGGATGGTAAAGAAGGAACTTTATTACATTGAATTGTCAGATACAGGTAAAATTATGCCTCCTATTCTGGTTCCTTTACAGGAGAATGAATATCCTATCGTGAGCCATAGTAGACTGATAGGAATGAGTAAAGCCGAAATCATAAGAAAAGGTTTTGCGTGGTTCAATACAGCAGTGGATGATCCATCTAATCCAATGCATTCCGTGATAGTACATGTGACTGATCGGTACAGGAAAGAGACTGAAGAGATTAGAAAGTCTATCCCTTTAACAGATGAAGAGCTGGATGAAGAGCTGGATAAAATATTGTTTGAGCAACCTAAACCACAGAAAATAAAGGAGCCAAAGCCATGAATAGGGATGAAGAGGGACTACCAATACCTGATCAGCCGCCAAAGAAGCAAGTGAATAAAGACAAAGGAGTTTTTAAGGTTTCCCATTCTGAAGGTGAAAGTCCTACAGAAGAGGAAATCGAGGATTATCAAACTTATAATCCACTCTATGACTACAAATTGATCAAAGGGAAGTTCTTTGCGATCCAGTCATTACCAGTTCGGAAAATGGTTGAGGAAGTGAACAAAAAGACAGGTGACACCGAGATTAAATGGATCACAACGTGGAGAACATATTACTCAGATGAACACGGGAATATCGAAAGGATTGAGCATGACAGGATAAACGGTGAAACCCTAAAACCGGAATTTCAAGCAGAAGTTTTCCTGAATAACAGCACTTTGTTGCTCCATAGAAATAGGACAAAAAACCCCACTAATTTACCTATTGAGGAGGTTTACACACATGTCAGGAATGTTGTCACCCAGATTCTGACACTCCCAGATGATCAATTAAGCCTTCTTTCATGCTGGATCATAGCAGCACATTTCAACCGTGTGTTTGCTCAGTTCCCACCAGTGATCTTCGGGAAGGCAGGGTCAGATGCAGGAGGCACAACAGCACTTATGACATGTGGACTGATACCTTATCCAGTCAGCATATTTGACCCTACAGAAGCAACATTATTCAGACTGGCTCAGTACGGTTTTTCGCTCCAGATTGATGAAATTGATCCGGATGAGAAAGATCGGGGCAAAGTTAAGGTCTTAAATCTGATTCTAGACGGTTCGTTTAACAAGTCCGCTACCATACCACGGGCAACGGGAAAAGATTTTTCAGTTGAATCGTTCCACCCATTCGGGCCAAAAGTATGCATTGATCCCTATATGGCCATGACCCGTCCTTCCACACTGAGCAGGTCTATTAGAATATGGATCGCAAGGGATCCAAAGAAGTCCATTAATATGGAGCAGATGGAGTTTGTTTCAATGAACAGGTTATTGATTGATAACCTTTATTCACTGTATCTAACCAATGCTCACAAGGTCAGAAAGGCATACGATGATGTAACTGATTTTACAGGAAGGGAGAAACAGGCATATGCTCCCATTATTGCCATTGCCAATCTTGTGGGTTGCCATGCACAGGTAATCAAGGCACTGAACCCCAGTATCGAAAATCTGGCACTAGCAAGGGAGAATGACCCAATAAAGTTCGTTCTCTTTGCACTATACGAGTATCTGAAGGAGAACAGAAACGATATAGATGGAATCGGTTCCAACTTCACAGAGTCACGGGATAAGAAAAGTTTTTCCATTGAATTCAGTGAGCTAAGGAAGGTTCTTTCTGACTTTGTTTCAGAAGTCCATCAGATAGATACCAGTGTATCTACCAGAAGGGAATGGAAAAAAGTTCCAGGGGAATTCCGTCAGTTCTTTGAGGCTTCAAAGTTCAATTCCATAATTAAAAATTCACTGCCTGAGTTTTCAGAAATGGTCAGGGGCAACAAATGGGGACTGAGATTCGAAGCCGTTGACAAAAAAGAAAAAGATAAAAAAGATGGCAAAAGAGAAGCAGACCCCATACTGGATGAGCTTGAAAAAACATTGAGGATCGGAGAGAAGCAATCATACAAATACAAAGAGGAAGAACAAAATCCCAGGGATAAAACAAGCCAATATGAGAGTGAAGAAGGCCCCGTAGCAACAGAATACAACTCCTCAACCTCAGAAGATTACGATGATCAAGACGATGACAATCTGGATAATATTCTCAGATAATTCCAGGGCAGAATAAGGATTTTACAGGATCTTGAATAACTGAATGTCAAACGTCAAAAGTTTGACATTCGTTTTGACATTCACTACAGACCCTTTGTTTTACTAATTCTCTGTTATATTTTCATGGTCTCCTTGACATTGGTTTGACATTGGTTTGACATTGGTTTGACATTCGTTTTAACACAGTATTTTAAAGGGTCTTGAATAACTGAATGTCAAACTTTCGTGTTTTTGTAAAAAAGGTATAGGGTCATGGAAAATGTCAAGAGGAGATCCCTGATCTATACTATACTATACTTTACTTATTTTATGACATAGTGACATTCATGTATTCCTGACATAGGATTTTGTGGGTTCAGAATGAATGTCAAACGAATGTTAAAGATAACTGTGTTTGACATTCATGTATTCCTGACATAGGATTTTGTGGGTTCAGAATGAATGTCAAATTGATCTGATAGCGGCTCCATATCTATTTTCGATCCTGAATCTGAACTACCATGACTCATTCTGAAAGGATTAGCGAAAATTTCTAAATGGAAAAAATTAGCAAAGCTTCCCATGATCATATAGTAGTTATCGATTGATAGGAGATATTCTGAAGAACAGTCATAAAAATCGAACACCGATCCAGACAGGTTTATCTCTTCCATAATAATATAATAATCGATTTATCGGGAGTCTGAAGTGATTCTATTTATTTGAAATATTAACTGTTATAATTCTCTATCAATCGTGCCCATAGACAGTTTTATGATCACATACTTTTAGAAGTCTAATCACAATCGTCCCATCTTGAGATATTAGCTCATATACAATTCGATTAGACTTGTTTATCTTGATAGCATATGCTGAGTTAATTGAGTATTCAAGACCTTTTTTTATCTTTCCTAATTTCCTAGGATCATTGTAAGCTAATTCTTTTAATTTTTCATCTACTTTTTGTTGAACAGATTTGTCCTTTTTTTTATAAAGTCTCTTAAATGTTTCACTCCACAGGATTAACCACTTTTCCAAGGAACACACCAAATGTTAATCTTTAAGGTCGTTAAGAAGGTCTTCGATTGACCCACTTTTAAATTTTCCCTCTGCATAATCTTGGAGACTTCTTTTTATTTCAACTACTTCCGTATCACTTAGATATTCTGGATCCTCCACGTCTTCTCCTTCTGGATTAAATATATTGGTATCTTTGCCTGAAAAAGGTTGTAACTTTGGAACATAAATAAATGAATTAACAGTCGTTTCAACTATTATGTTCCGATACTCGTGTGATAATTGTAATTGGGGAGATATTTCCTTACGGTCTCTCTTGAAAAATTCAAAATTTGGTTTCATACCTATCCTTTTCTTTTAATGGATATGCTTCCGTTTTCTGAAACACTCAAATTCCATTTGCTTCCTACTTTGTAAGGCACAACTTTTTCACTCTTAAAGTACATAATAAGTGTGTTAGCAGCTATTTCTTTACCACCAGTTGGGACTACCATTCCATCCACTGGCTTAGTAATCTTACCGAACGCTACCTGATAAATTAATGTTCCATCGATAGCGCTAGTAATCCTTCCAACATTTACAACTTCTACCTCGCCTTCATATATGGACATTTTATTAACCCCCTTAATTACAACAGTCTACTTAAGTAAATGAGGCGGTCATAGATATATTTAACTATTTTTGTAAACTGATCTGGACAATCTCAGAACTGGAACACTATGATAATAATATTATGGAAAAGAACAGATAGCTAAAGAGCAAATGAAAATCGGTTTTCCGGATTATGGAGGCATGCGCATGAAATTCAAATATTCATCTGAAGAGAAGTTTCAGATAGTCATGGAGGAGATCACGATGGAATTAAAATAAAGGCATTTAAGATTATCAATTGAAAGAAGTTAAATCTTTCATCCCAAATTACATCTACATGCGCCCAACCTTTAATGAATTTTTCTTAAATTTACACTTTCAATGGAAAAATTATAAAGGACCTTTAGATTACTTACTTATGGAAGAAACTACAATACCAATGGAGTTACTTAGTTCATTTAAAAAGTATGCTGAGAATTTCGAATGGGCTCAACAAAATTTTGAAACCTTACAGGAGCATGTCGGTAAATACGTTGCAATAGCAAATAAAGAAATATTAGGGTTTGGAGATGATAAAAAATCCATTGAAAAGAAATTTAAGAATGTAGATGGCCTTTTCATAGATTTAATAACACCAACACTCCTTTGGATATTATGATTTGATGACCTCTATAAATTTGGCTTGGGATAAGAATAAGCAACTTTTTTCATTTCCCGTAATGATCCTAAAATTATCTTATAGGATGCCAGGATCGAAAGAAAATTCACTGCATTTAAATACAGTTATTTATGTAGATACGGGGTCATCTATTTCATCCATTACTGATAATGAGGCCTCTAAACTGGGACTGGACATAAATAAATTGCCTACTGAAAAAACACTCGGAATTGGGGGGTTAACAGCCACTCGCTATGCAAAAGACTTAACTTTTATAGCTTTATCTACTAACAGTCCTCTGCAGGCAAAGTTAGCAAAGGTTGCTGTATTACCCTCCAAGGTAGTAGTTAAAAGGGAAAAGAATAGGGGAGAATACAGGGAAACTCAAAATTATGAGGGTAATATGTTATGTTTGTGCGGTCTCGATCTCCTTCAATATTGGCATGGAAAATTGGTCTTAGACCTTGATAAGATGACTGGAGTTATTGAGATTGCTTAGAATCGGTTAAATCTGAATGATGTATTTATAAACTATTACGTGTTGGAATCTCTTTCTAAAAGTATAAATCCACTCAGAAAAATCTCCAAATGAGCGACGGAACTCAGAATTGATAATTAAGCCATGGTAACTAGCTAGTGGAAATCACAATAAGAGAATTTTAGAAGAGGATTGAATAGACGCGTTATCGAATAAAGGCTAGATATACATAAAAATTTTTAGTCAGTGGTTTTTTAAGTAAAATAGATTCATAATTGATCAGAGTCTAAGTCTAAGACTCTGACAATGATTTTGAAAAATAAAATTTAGATTTACCCATGCTTTGACAGGATAGGAATATCCCATAGATTTTACTGTATCAGAGTT
>JAKBQK010000352.1 GCA_021835265.1 Thermoplasmata archaeon | reverse complement strand
AGTCCACATCTCAGCTAATATTACCAAGATCTTTTGATCTTATTGTCTCAATATAATTTTTTGGTATGCCACTTTCTATGAGATAATCCCATCCAGTGATAAGATGTCTGGCAATGGCAAGATTAATAATATCTGCTATTGGGAGGTAATAACTATTAGGCGCATAAATTGTGCCAAGAACCCACGGGGGTAACTCAAAATAATTTTTTATCCTACCCGGAACAACCGATGTTAAAATATCATCTAGAATTGATGATACCTTTTCGTTATAATACCATTTTTGAACAGGTGATTTGTCAAATCCGTTGGCTGGTCTATAAACTTTCCATTTGAGACCATAAACAAAGACTTCTCCATCGTAAATGCTCGTTCCTCCAAAGTCATCCTCTTTAGTACTTGGTGGAATTTCCTCCTTTCCTGTTAAATTATTTACGACCCTTATTGTACCTTTGTTATGGATACTGAGATATATACCTATGAGGCGTTCAAGCTCTGACGCCTCTTCTACAGATAGCTGCATATCGTTTTCTAAAAGCTCAGAAATGACTGAATAATCAGGGAGTGATGCATTCATTATAGTTTTAAGGTAGTAGTTAAATCGGTCCCCGGTCATAGAAATCCCTTAATCATAATAAGGAATATTATTATTTATAATTAATGGATGTATATGACAGAAAAATTCGTTCGGGGTATAGACATTGAGTGACATCAAAGATTTCATATTAAGATACATGACAGATATTGGACCTATAAAAAATTATGAGAAAAAAATATCCATCGATGAGAAGTATCCCGGTTATAACGGATTAAAATTTGACTATTACTTTTCACCGTTAAACATAAATCAAATTTCCATAAATTCTGGTTTCAAGTTAGGAAGCGTAATGGAGGCACTATCTGAATTCGATGTAAGAATGAACAGAAATGGGGGAATAGATGATAAGATTGATCTTCTGTCATATGAACTGTTTCTTTCAAGTGTTACAGAGGAAGAAAAGGAACCGTTCCTAATGGATATCAAGGGGTTGACAAATGAAGAGCTCATAGATATTGCAATATTCAAAAACATTTCTAAACAAATTTCTGAGCCTTCAGACCTGTTCAGCACCATTTTTCATGTAAAAAATTCACTGGGTTTACCTGATGATTTTATGCCAGGAAAATTTATCACACTTGGGGAAAGACCTGAAGTATTCAACGGAAAATTGCTTCTTTCATCATCTTTCATTAAAAATGTCAGGGCTTTTTATTTCTTTTCACCAATCCGTGAAAATACAGTATATATTCCCTTTGCGATCTACCCATCCTTATCCAGCCTGAGGGTTGAGGACTCAGAGGAACACATTCTTGATATTATTAAAAAATCATTTACAGATTTCAAATCTACCAGGAGCTTTGAAGCGTATTCAAGGTTCAGAGCATTGAAAAATTTCTGTAATAAATTGAAAATGAAGAAAACCGGAATAATTCAGGAAAATTTCCTTACTTCAGAAGAAATAGAGGAAGGAATGGCTTCTGGATATATTACAAAACATGAAAATAGTTATCGTTTCAAGGAGGAATTTGGGATGAATAATCTCAACGAGTATGTGGATAAGAGAAGAAATGAAATTATCAGTGTGGGAAGAGAATGGATGGCAATTAAGCCAAAGTGACAAAGTTGCAAAAACAAAAATAGCTATTTCCCATAACCAAGTATTATGAGGAAAAAATTGCTTTATACGGGTGGCATAATCCTATTAATTGGGATTATCCTAATTGTGGCTTCATTTTTAATTACAGCCGATAGCATTAAAACTTATAATAATTTTACAAAATCCGGAACTTCTTCAACCGAATGGGTTTCATCTGAAGTTAATTTATCTTCTCAATCCCAACTGATTACAACCGGAAACGGAATGTATGTAATCAATGCAAATTTTCTCCCTCAGGTTAATATAACAAACGCCTATCAAATAGGTTTGAAACCAAATATTAATGAATCGATAGGAACAGGGGATGTTGTTAGCACATATACAGTGGGTCCAGGTAGCTTTTATGTAATATATTTTAATGCAACAAATCAGCATTATCAATTCCAAATCACACAGAATCTAAACACAGTACTAGTTTTAGGCATTCTTTTTATAGTTGGGGGGGCATTGGTTGTCATTGGAATTATCCTATCAATAGTCGGTGCCATTTTGAAACCGAAAAGTGGCTCAAAGAATGAATTAGATGATGTCTTATATGGAAACGGCGACCTTAATAATCTGGGAAACAAGAAATGAATTCTGTTCTTCCAACTCAGACAATTAAATCTAATTGGATGAATTTTATACTACACTTAGAAACAAAATAGGCCTATATTCTGGTATTTAATAATTTATGAGTTAGTACAAAAGGTCATAACAAATTTCCAGAAGACCTGAGAAATCGATACCATCTGATCAAAAGGAAATCTTTATTTCACCATATTTTGGCGAAAGCATTATTATTGTACATTGAAGAAGACCTTTGAGAATAAATACAACCAAAAAGTGAATCTTGGACGATCTTAAATTGACAGTGAAAGCCAAATATGATAAAAATAAACTCTAAAGGGGGGAAATATTGTAACCAAAGTATCGATCTGTCTAAATGTAAAAAAGTCAAGGTAAATAGTCTAATAATGAACCATTCATTTAGAAATGAGAAGAGGTTTGTTTTTACAAATCACTAACGTTTAATTAAAAAAGTAATGCGGAGGGCCGGATTTGAACCGGCGGACCCCTGCGGGAATGGACCCTGAATCCATCGCCTTTAACCTAGCTCGACAACCTCCGCATAGTTATAAGGGATTAAACGGGAATATATGAAAGATACTAATTTTTTTCTCAAATCATGGATATAACCAAATCAAAAACTATCATTGTAGCTCTAACATATATTCGATCACATAAGTCCCCTTTTAAGACATAATAATGTTGACCAAGAATTAGTTTTCATTTATTTCATAATGTTTTCTAAGAGTTACTGTACTATCGTGTACTAATTTTAAGATTTTAGGATAACTCCTGCTCAGTTCTGGTTTCAGTAATTTAATTGCTGTATCCAGTGATACTTTGTTACCGGGGCTCACTATACAGTGTTTTGATAGCAATATTGCAGTTTTCTTATCATACAGGTATACGGAATTTCCATTCACTTTTCCAAGTTGTAATGATTTGGCAACGCCTATTGTGGGTATATTTAATTTCAAACCCGCATAAGTAGCCAAGCCCATCATCCTTGGATGAAGCAAACCGTTAGCATCTACAAGCAAAATGCCTTCAAATTCACTGCATAAATTGCGTATAAATTTCATCTCCTTAAACGCTAAATACCCGGGGATATAAGGAAAATCTGACCTGAGAACTACTTCTTTCTTTTCAATTTTCTCGCCATTATACCAGAGGAATGCTCCATAACCCATCCTTCCAGAATATGATACATCAATGGCTCCAAAATAGCTGTTTTTGAAATCGTCATCTACTTTAATTTGTGATTTCATATTTTCCTGGATAGCCGCTAATTTTCTTAGTGGTGATTCGCATTTAAAATCTGTAAAAAGAACATCTTTAAATCTGTCAATTCGACTTTTAGTTATTTTTATCCCATCTCTTTTTAATCTACTTATTTTCTCTTCTGTACCAAGCGGATGTGTAAAATTTCCAACCTCACCCGTTGAATAAACTATCTTATAGCAAGGATAAACATCACTACGTTCATTTTGAGATAATATGGTACCAACGGCTCTTGAGGCTTTTATATCACCCAGGGCTTTGGCTATAGCTCCATATGTTGATACATAACCTCTTGGTATCTGCTGTAACAATTTATAAACGTAATCATAAAGGTTAATATCTTCAAGTTCGGAATCAAGCATCCAACTTATCATTGAATTCTGATATAAGACTTTTTAATTCTAACAAGCTTTTAAAAATAATCCTCACAACACAATCAAAACTAAATTTCAAATATCGATAAGCGATACCGCTTTGAAAAATAATGTTTGAATCTCTCTTCGAAAAGATTGGGAAATTTTCCTCACGAAACAGCGGTAAGATCATCATATTCTGGATTATATTCATGGTGTTAATGCTTCCAGGAGCAAAGCTTGTTTTCAGCAATACTTCATTTGATATTGGAAACAGTTTAAACACCACATCATCTATGTCATATAAGGCTTCTCAGGAACTATCAGAATATTTTGGTCAGAACACTTCTAATTTTGGGGCTACAAGCTCAAACGCTTCATCATTCATCATTGTTACAAATAATACACCTCTTCAATCCCTTAAAACATATCAGGAATTGTACGCTGTAAATAATGAATTATCGTCGTATTCTTCCACAATAAAAGGTTTCTCATCAATGAGCAGTATTATTTCAACGCAGGAGTCCATTCTTAAGGCATTTTCAAAAGGCATGAAGCCATTGATCAATAATGCGACATTGCTTATGACAAACCTCAATAATGCTTCAACAATTTACAATTCTACTGCCCAGTTAACACTTGGGATCCCTTCATTTTATTTGGGGAATTTTTCAAAAACACATAATATGGACACAGCATATGAAGGAACAATACATCTTGCCGAAAATTCTTCGTTGAGTATACTGTCAACTACTTATGTGAATATATTCACAGGATACTGGAATACCAGTGTTGGATCTTCAACCAATTTAGTTAAAACTATGAATTCAGCCATAAACGAGACTCTGATCAATTCTACTTTTGTTAAACTTGTAAGCTCATCGTATCAACTTGAGAAGACATATTATCTAATGAAGTCAATAGATCAAAACATCACTTTAGATTCCTTTATTACCGATCAAAAGACTTCAATTCTAAATTATACAATAAATTCAATATCTGAACAATTTGCAACAAATAAAGCGGAAGTCTATTTCATCACGGATGTTCTTGGAGTAAACATACCTTATCTGGTAGGGTTATCTTTTAACATAAGCCAGCCTGCAATATCACAGCAAATTCAGGGTATAACAACTCCATTAGTTGTGAATGCTGCTTCAAGAGAGTTTTATGGAAATCCCATCGTTTCAATTAATAAAAATGCAATAACCGGGTTCATTCAGTATCTTACTAACGTTTCATCACTGGAAGCGTATAATGCTTACATTTACAATTATACTATTTTTCAACAGCCCGTGATGCCAAGTTCTTATACAATGTCGCAGCTTGTGGGGATAGGATATTCAACAACATTGATTGTAATAAACATAAACCAGTCATACAATAACTCAAACTGCAATGAAATTACAAGTATATCTAACGATATTCAGAAAAATGTTTCAAATTCCTCTGTAATAGTAACCGGCAGTGAAACCTTGAATGGACAGATAAACAATGAAGTTACTACTGGTCTTGTGGAAGCTCTAGGTATAGGAATATTTCTATCAATATTGATTGTAGGTTTATATTTTAGATCAATAAAGGCTGCTTTTATGCCGCTTCTTATTTTTATCTTTTCCGCACTGATTTCATTGGGTTTGAATGGGTTCCTTTACAAATATGTCCTTCATGCTCAGCTTTCATTCATTACGCCCACTCTTCTGCTCCTTCTTTTATTAGGTCTTACAAGCGATTATGTTGTCTATATAATGGCAAGATACAGGAAAGAACTTGCAGAAGGTCAGGAACACCCCACAATAGTTTCTTCAAGATGGGCTGGCCATGCAGTATTTACTTCCGGGATAACCGTGGTCATTTCCTATATTGTATTGTGGCTATCACACGTACCTATTTTCAGTGACTCAGGTCTTACAAACGCAATAGGGGTAACAACTTCAATTATACTTGCAAACACGCTCTTGCTTGCAATTCTCCACAGATATGGAAGAAAGATTCTAAATATAAAAGATGGTAAGGAATATAAGGGAACACCTGCCCAGAAGCTGATGACAAAAGTTGGTCAATTTTCAACAGATAAGAAGAATACACTTATTGTTATATTCATAATAGTATCAATATCTGCTCTTACGTTCTATTTTATAACTCCCACAAATATAGATATATTTAAGCTCATACCTCAAAGTTCCGGAATTCAATCCATAGAGGCAGTTAACGCCTCATTTGGAGGAGATTTCTTTGACCGGTCAT